>JAGCTZ010000118.1 GCA_017963165.1 Treponema sp. | reverse complement strand
GGATATACTTTTTTAGCAGGTAAGTGACCGCCTTCTCCAGGCTTTGCCCCCTGTGCCATTTTAATCTGTCTTTCTGTTGCACTGAGCAGGTATTCTTCTGTAACGCCAAAGCGTCCGCTTGCAACCTGCTTGATTGCGCTGTTATATTCTGTGCCGAGTCGTTCCGGTTTTTCTCCACCTTCACCAGAGTTTGATTTTCCGTGCAAGTGATTCATTGCAGCGGCCATACATTTATGTGCTTCTTCGCTGATTGAACCGTAAGACATGGCACCGGTTTTAAATCGCTGAACAATTTTTTCAACTGGTTCAACTTCGTCAATTGAAATGCCACCGTCTTTTGCAAAATTAAAATCGAGCATTGCACGCAAGGTGTGTGGATGTTCGTTAGAATCAACTAACGCCGTGTATTCCTTAAAGCGTGCGTAGTCTCCGTTACGGGTAGACTGCTGAAGGGCTATGATTGTATCTGGATTATAAAGGTGACTTTCGGCAGTTGGTCCCATACGAAGCTTGTGATTTCCTACGGAATCGAGATGTTCGTTTACTGTAAGGCCAGCCGGGTCAAAGCCCTGTGCATGATGATAGCGGACATCTTCTTCTATTTCTTTAAGCCCTACGCCACCAACGCGGCTTACTGTATTTGTAAAATATTTATCTACAACATCCTGCGCAATTCCAACTGCTTCGAAAATCTGTGCAGACTGATAAGACTGAATTGTACTGATTCCCATTTTTGCAGCAATCTTTACAATGCCGTTTATAATTCCCTTGTTGTAATCGTCAATTGCTGTGTGATAATCCTTGTCCAAAAGCTTCTGATCAATAAGTTCTGCAATTGCTTCGTGTGCAAGATACGGGTTGATTGCGCGTGCTCCATAGCTTAAACACATTGCAGCCTGATGAACATCGCGAACTTCTGCGGTTTCAAGAATGATAGAAACAGCTGTACGTTTTTTTGTTCTGATAAGATATTGTTCGACGGCACTAACAGCAAGAATTGCAGGAATTGCAGCATGAGTTTTGTCTACGCCACGATCGCTTAAGATGATTATGTTGTAGCCTTCGGCATAAGCGGCATCGATTTGAGAGAAAAGATTTTCCAGAGCAGCTTCAAGCACGGGGCGTTGCGGGGTGTCCCCGCTGGAAGGGGTAGCGGAAGACGGTGTGCCGGCTGGAGCGAGGGGAAGGCTTTCCCCTCCTTCGACAAGCTCAGGAACCACGGGGAACAAAATTGAAAGTGTTTTTGCTTTAAGTCCGTTTGAATTGAGCGCTGCAATTTTTATAAGGTCTGTTCCTGTAAGAATAGGATTATTGATTTCGAGCACGCGACAGTTCTTTGCAATTGGTTCTAAAATGTTTCCGTCCTTTCCTACATAAACAGTTGTGTCTGTAACAATTTTTTCGCGCAGACTATCGATTGGAGGATTTGTAACCTGGGCAAACAACTGCTTAAAATAACTGAACAGGCTCTGATGTTTTTCGCTCATTACTGCAAGAGGAGTATCTACACCCATACTTGCTGTTGGTTCAACACCGTTCTTTGCAAGAGGAAGAACCATTTCATTTACATCTTCATAATTCCAGCCAAAGGCACGGTACAAAATATTTCGTTCATGCTGCGTGTGAACAGGAATCTTTTTATTTGGAATCTTAAGGTCGGCAAGATGAACAAGATTCATATCAAGCCATTCGCCATAAGGATACTGCTTAGCATATTCATTTTTACATTCTTCATCGCTTATTATTTTTTTCTGAACTGTATCTACAAGAAGGATTCGTCCAGGCTGCAGACGTGATTTTATTTTTATATTTTCTTCAGGAATATCAAGAACACCAACTTCGCTCGACAAAATGAGCATGCCGTCTTTTGTAATGTAATAGCGGCTTGGGCGAAGTCCGTTGCGGTCAAGTGTTGCACCAAGAAGGTCACCATCGCTAAAGAGGATTGCAGCAGGACCGTCCCAACTTTCCATCATAGTGGCCCAGTAGTGGTAGAAATCTTTTTTTAAGACTGGCATATTGTCGTCGTGCTTCCAAGGCTCCGGAATACACATCATAACTGCAAGTGGAAGAGGCACACCGTTCATCAAAAGGAACTCTAATGTGTTATCAAGCATTGCAGAGTCTGAACCGGTTGTATCAACTGCAGGAAGGATTTTTGACATATCGCTGTCAGCAATTTTTGTAGAATGAATTGTTTCTTCACGGGCAAGCATACGGTCTACGTTTCCGCGGATTGTATTAATTTCGCCGTTGTGTGCAATAAAGCGGTTTGGATGAGCACGCTGCCAGCTTGGCTGGGTGTTTGTACTAAAACGTGAGTGTACGATTGCAAGTGACGAAGCATATTCCGGGGATTGAAGATCACTGTAGAAGGTGCGCAGCTCATGAACAAGGAACATTCCTTTGTAAACAATTGTACGGCTGCTCAAAGAACAGATGTAGGTTTTTGGCGCATTCCCCGTAGTCCCTGTACCTTCTGCGGTCCCTGCGGTCCCTAAGCCTGTCGAAGGGGTCGAAGGGCCATTTTCAAATTCACGGCGGAGGATATAAAGCTTTCTGTCAAACTCCAGCCCTTTTTCGCAAGCCTTTGGTTTTTCAATAAATGCCTGCCAAATGCTTGGCATACAGTCACGGGCTTTTTTACCAAGAACGTCTGCATTTACTGGAACTTCACG
Organism: Treponema sp.; assembly: GCA_017963165.1. Next base: position 17,969 of record JAGCTZ010000118.1, on the reverse strand, counting down.
CCAGCCAAGAAGCTTAAGACCTTCTGCTGCACAACATTTTTCAAAACGAGCTTTTTCACTTTCTGCAGTCCCTGCGGTCCCTGAACTTGTCGAAGGGGTCGAAGGGCCACCAGCAGGAAAAAAGAACTGACCTATACCATATTCACGCTCACCAAGACTTCCAACAAGGTCAGCGGCTGCCTTTTTATAAAAATCATGACTAATCTGAACAAGAATACCAACACCGTCTCCAGTTTCGCCACTAGCATCTTTACCGGCACGGTGCTCAAGTTTTTCTACAATACTAAGCGCATTATCAACAATTTTATGCGATTTGCTTCCATCAATGTTTACTACCGCTCCGATTCCACATGCATCATGTTCAAAACTTGGTTCATAAAGTGTCTTCATTTTCGTCCAGCTCCAGAAAAAAGGCAAAAGGACCGCATGCACAGAAACAGCAAAAATCTGCACACGCGGCCCCATTGCCAGCTTTGTGATAAAAAACAAAGAGGTCGTAGACGTTATCTCGCCAAATTCAACGAAATAAAATCTACGACCTCTTTGCCGTTTGTTCTTTAATAATAATGAATTTTTACAGAATAAGTCAAGTATTTCTATAAAATAATAAAATCTTATGTTAGAATAAATGCACCAGGTTATGAAGGAGCTATACTATGGAATCTCAAATACAATCAACTGAAATACAAAGCGAATCGCGGCTTACTTTTATGGAAGCGACAAGTATCATTGTTGGACATGGAGTTGGAGCGGGCATTCTGGCTGTTCCTTATCTTGCGTCGAGGGCGCCATGGTGGGATTTTCTGTGGATTTTAGCGGTTGCGTATGCGGTGAACCTTTTGCTTCATCTTATGATTGCAGAGCTTTCTTTGAATAATAACGGAGCGCAGTTTGTAAAATGTTTTGAAAATGAGCTTTTTACAGGAAGATTCAAAAAGATTGCAACCTGGATTGTTTTTGGATTTTTGGCTTTTAGTGTTTTGTGTAATGTTGCAAGTTTTATTACTGGTTCTGCGGCTGTTTTTACAAGCTGGTTCGGGCTTCCTTCGTGGGTTGGAATGCTTATCTACTATATAATAGCGGGGCTTGTAGTTTTCTTTGGAATGAAGATTGTAGGTATCTGCGAAAAATATTCTGTAATTGCAATGGTTGTTGTAATAGGCATTCTTTTTGTGGCTACCGTAATGGGACAGACAAGTGCGCTTCCTTCTACATTTATTGCATCTACAAATGCAATGGCACTTTACAGTACAGTTGCTTTTTCGCTTTCAGCAGTAATGAGTGTTCCGCAGGTTGTAAAGGGAGTTGCCGGCGACAGGAAAAAAATTATCGGTGCAATTGCTACTGGAACAGGAATCAATGCCTTCCTTATAATTGTGGTTACATTTATGACACTTTTGGGCGCTGGTCAGACAATTACAAAAAACGGAGCCCTCGTTGATTTAAGCGCAAGCCTTGGCGGATGGGTAAGTATTGTAGGCTACATCTTTTCTATTCTGGCATTGTCAACTTCGTTCTGGGCAAACACATTGAACATGCGCGACATAATTGCAGAGCAGACAAAATGGAATCTACGGCTCTGCTGGCTTTTGGCAACACTTCCTTGTCTTATTCTTGCCCTTTGCGGAATGACAAGCTTTGTTGGATTTGCACGACTTGCGGGAATAATTCAGGTACTTACGGGGATTGGAATTATTATTGCCTACAGCCGCTCCCGAAAAAGAGTCGGTCAAAGTTTAATTTGCGGTAGATTTGGAACCTTGCCATTCCAGATTATAGTTATTTTGAGTTCGATAATGGCAACAGTCGGCTCTGTAATTGCGGTGAAATAATGAATTGTATAACTCAAGTAGCAGGAACAATACTTTCTCTTTTGGATACGGCTCCTGATGCACAGATGGCCTCCCATATTCCAGAAGTTATTACAAAAGCACAGGAAAAATTCAGCAGCACAAAATGCGACCGCGTTGTGATGTATAATCCCGACGCAATTGCTCTTTGGATTTACAAAAAATATTACAATAAATATTTTGCACGTCTTGAACAGAATACAGATTTGATTCTTCCTATGCTTTCTGTTTTTCCGCCAGTTACGCCTGTTTGTTTTGGTTCAATGTATTCTGGGCTGCAGCCGGAAGTTCATGGAATCCAAAGCTACACAAAACCAATTCTCCGTTGCGAAACAGTTTTTGATCGTCTGATTGCCGCCGGTAAAAAAGCCGCAATAGTTTCTACTGCGGGCGACTCCATAAGCTTGATTTTTCTTGAACGCAAGATGGATTATTTTATCTATAAGACAGTAAAAGAATGTAACGATAAAGCTGCCGAGCTTATAAAAAAAGACGAATATGATTTAATTGTTCTATATAATACTGATTATGATTACTGGATGCACCGCTCTTCGCCGACAGGAATTCCTGCAAAAAATGCGCTGCGCAAAAATGTTGAAGAATACGTTACACTAAAAGAACTAATCAAAACAGAATGGCAGGGAAAGCATAAAACAGCACTTGCATTTGCCCCAGACCATGGTTGTCACCGTTGGCTTGGCATTCTGGGAACCCATGGTATCAATGAACCATGTGACATGAATACCGTACATGGCTGGAGTTTTATTTAAAACTTTTCCTGCGTATTTATTTATAAAATACATACCCAGAATAATAATAATTTTGAAAAAGCTTTCGGTCTGTATTATAGTTGTACTCAATGCTTGTAAAACAAAATGTAATTTCGTTATCGGGCGAATACCACACCGGCGAAGCATCACTCATTTTTGGATTAAGTGAAAAGAAAAAATCTTCAAGGTTATATTTTTTCCCAGATTTTGAATAATATGCAATTTCTGAAATTTCATTTGCATATTCAATGTGCTTTCCATCTTCCCATTTATCTGCATATTCACTATTTGAGACTCTTGTAAACTGATTATACTGCGAAATATCAAACAAGCCGCTGAAAGTAAATATTTTATCAAAAGAAATCACCTGCTCATCATCGCGTTCTGTTTTGATTCCAAAAACCTCTGTAAAATTAATATAAGTTGTGTTTTTTATACCTTCAACCCATTCAACTCTTACAGACCAGACTGGCTTTGGAAGTTTACTTGTGTACAATATGTAGTGATAGGCAGATTTAAGGGCTGCACGATCTTCGTCTGTAATTGCAGCTTCAAGAGAATCTGGATCATAAATTTTTAAGGTGTCAGTTTTTTCATCATAAATATTATAATTATTCATCACATTAACCATTCTTGAAAACTGACTTTTGTGTGCCATATTAATAAGATTAAGCGGAGTCACACTATCAAAAAGAACAATAACAGTTAAAGCGATGATTGCCAGATTTGTATATTTTCCTTTTTTAATAAACGTAAGCAAAATCGTGATGATTGAAAAAATGATAAATAGCAGGCTTGAATATCGATAACCTGTAAAACCATAAGCATTAACGCGGATAAAGTATGCATAAATCTGAACTGCAATAAGCGGTATAAATGCAAAAGCTCCAAACTTGTAGAAGAACTTTATTACAGGAAGCTCATCATATTCGCGAAGAATAAAATAGAACACAATATAAAAACAGGATGCAAAAGAAACAAACCAGTTTATCTGTCCGTTTGGAAGCCTAAAAAGAATAAGAGCCTTTAAGAGATAAATATACAAAATTAGAATGAGCAGTGCAAAAATCGGAAAAAGAATATACAGTGTGATTACCTTAAAGGCTTTGCCAGAGCTTTCGTCCTGACGTCTATTAAATAGATAATATGTAAATGTATTTACCCCAAAAACAAAAGCGCAGAAGAAAATGCAGCATTCATAAATATCTGAATCGTGAGTGTTTAAAATAAGATTCTGAACTGCAAAAATTAAAAGACAAAGCCCGCCCATAAGAATGAAGGTCATGAGCGAACAAAAAAGTGCATGCTTAAAAATAAGAGAAAAATATGTTCGGGAGTTTTCCTTTGGAATAAAAATATAAAGTGTGATTAGAGTTACGGCACAAAGGATTCCAAAATAATAAAGCTCGTTATAAACGCTGTTTCCAAAACCACGATGAGAAAAAAATCCAAGAAGCAGACCTGCAGCCGCTACCCCACTTTGAATAAGATACTTTTTAAGGGTAGATAGCTTTTGTGTAAGAAGTGTCGCAGGTATTGCAAAAACAGCAGACATAAAAAATGCCAGATATAAGTCTTCCAGTGCCTTACGATGGACATCTGTATATGTATGTACAGCAGCTATAATGAAGGCAAAACAGCTTGCTATAAATATGACTTTAGATCTGGCAATATGTAAGCCTGCTTCTGACAAGGCTTCTTTTATTTTTGTTTTTATGATGGATAATCTGCTCATAAAAACATTATAACATAGTTAGTATGCCTTGTCGTGCAATTATCAATATGCTTTATCATGCACTCCGGCGATTGCGCGGCCAGAAGGCTCATCCATGTTTTTCCAGGCGGCATCCCATTCAAGAGCCTTGGCTGTTGAACAGGCAACACCGGCTTCGTGAGGTACGCAGCGGGCAGCACTATCACTTGGGAAAAGACGGCTGTAGATTTCGCGGTAGTAATATTCCTCTTTTGTTTTTGGAGGATTTACCGGGAAGCGGTTTTCGCGGCGGGCAAATTCTGCATCGCTAACCTTTTCTTCTGTCATCTTTTTAAGGGTGTCAATCCAGCTGTAGCCTACACCGTCACTGAACTGTTCCTTCTGACGCCAGCAGATGCTTTCTGGGAGCAGATCTTCAAAAGCCTTGCGCAAAATCCATTTTTCCATACGCTGACGTGGGGTCCCTGCGGTCCCTGAGCCTGTCGAAGGGGTCGAAGGGCCCTCAAGTTTGATGTTCATTTTATCTGTCGGGTTTAATCCCATTGCAATATCAATAAAATCTTTATCAAGGAAAGGAACTCGTCCTTCTACGCCCCAGGCCATGAGCGATTTGTTTGCACGGAGGCAGTCATAAAGATGAAGCTTACTCATTTTGCGAACAAGCTCTTCGTGGAATTCCTGAGCGTTTGGTGCCTTGTGGAAGTAAAGGTATCCGCCAAAAAGCTCATCACTTCCTTCGCCCGAAAGAACCATTTTGATTCCCATTGATTTTATTACGCGGGCAAGCAGGTACATTGGAGTTGAGGCACGTACAGTTGTGATATCATAAGTTTCAATATGATAAATTACATCTGGCAGTGCATCCAAAGCTTCCTGAATTGTAAAGTGAACTTCGTGGTGAACTGTACCAATATAATCTGCGGCTTTTTTTGCAGCAATAAGATCCGGAGAACCTTCGAGTCCAACTGCAAAGCTGTGGAGCTGTGGCCACCAGGCTGCTTCTTTACTGTCTGTTTCAACGCGCTTTTTAGAGTACTTTTGTGTAACGGCAGCAATGATTGAAGAGTCAAGACCGCCGCTCAAGAGAACGCCGTATGGAACGTCCGACATAAGCTGAGCCTTTACAGCTGTTTCAAGTCCGTTGCGAACTTTTTCAATAACGGCAGGATTGATTACTTCTCCTTTATCGTCAGTAGCCTTTGGTGCAGATTTTACAGCATCATATGTTTTCCAATCACGTTTGTACCAGCGGACAGGTTTACCATCGCCCGCGGTCCCTGAGCCTGTCGAAGGGGTCGAAGAGCGACCTGAAGTTCCGGCACCCGAATAAAGATAACTTCCATTAGGGAACTCTTCAATTGTCTGACAGTCACCTTCAAGAGCCTTGAGTTCGCTTGCAACATAATAACGGCCAGCTTTATCCCAGCCCTGATACAATGGGATTACACCAATTTCATCGCGGGCAATAAGATAAACGTCGTTTTCGCTGTCGTAAAGAGCAAATGCAAAAATGCCAGACAGTTCTTCAATCATTTTTGTAAAATCACCAGACTCGCGATATTTTTTATAAAGAGGAATAATAACTTCACAGTCGCTACCAGTGCGAAACTTATAAGAGCCTTCGAACTTGGCACGGATTTCTTTGTGATTGTAAATTTCGCCGTTTGCTGCAAGAATGATTTTTTCATCATCGCTGACGAGTGGCTGCTTACCGCTCAAAGGGTCAACAATAGAAAGACGTTCATGACTCAAGATTGCATTATTGCCGGTGTAAACGCCGCTCCAATCCGGACCACGATGACGAATGCGCTTGCTCATTTCCAAAACCTGCGCACGAAGCTCTTCCTTCAAGCCTTCTGCAATTGGCGCGCTGCCACTATTTAAATCGAAACAACCTACAAAGCCGCACATACTAAACTCCTTTTTTATCTAAAATATTTTCCATTGGAAAATTGGCCTGCGGGCCCCAGCGACGGCAAAAAAATCAAGGTATCCCCCGTCATCCGTGCGCCAGCCGACGTAAACGCGGCTGCCCCACTGCCGGTCCCCCCTTAATTTCTTTTGCCTGCGTCCCACAGGTCAATTTTCAGATTAAATTTAAAAAATAAAAGAGGTCGTAGATAGCGATTCGATTTAAACGAACCTATATCTACGACCTCTTTGTCGTTGATTTAGTTATACTCCTTTGGTGTTTTTTTGTCAATTACATACAATTTACAGTCCCTAAGTTTGAATTTATGCCCACTGAGTTTGAATTTATGCCCACTAAGTTTGAATTTATGCCCATTGAGTTTGGATTTATGGTCCCTGAGCTTGTACTTGTGGTCCCTGAGCTTGTCGAAGGGCTGCATTGACCGACCAATACTTGTTTTTTATAATTATCCTATGACTTTCTACCATATTGTTTCATTTGCAATAATTCTTGTCTTTTCTATAATCCTTTCGGTGCAGGATATCAAACGACTGGAAGTTGGGCTATACATTCAATGGGCTTCGATTTTCTGCGCGCTCATCTGCCACATTATTTTTGCAAGGGAACAAATGTGGATTTTCATTATCTCCAGCATGATTTTGGGAACAATATATTTTGCTATCCGCAAAATTACAAAAAACCGGCTTGGCCCAGGAGATGTGTGGTTTGGATTTTTTCAAGGACTTTTTCTCTTTCCAAAATATTTATGGGTGTGCCTTGCAGTTGAAACAGTTCTGGCACTATGTATTGAAAACAAAAAAATCGGACACCAGAAGTTTCCTTTTATTCCATACATGTCGGCAGGACTTATTGGGACATATCTTATTCAATTTTTCAGAGGCATTACTTTTTAAGAATAAACGCCTTTGCAACAGCAATTCCAATTTTAAAAGGCCATGGCCGCAAAGCTTTATCTGCCTTTTTTAGTTCTTCACGAATAGGAATCTTTTGTGGACAATGAGTTTCGCATTTTCCGCAATTAATACACTGACTTGCAGTTGCATTTTGCTTTCGTAATCCTACAGTCTGGGCAAATTCAAAACGACCAGACATTTTTCCTTCTGAATACATTTCATTATAACAGCGGAAAATTGCAGGAATATCAACATTTTTTGGACAAGGCATGCAGTAACGGCAGGCGGTACAATTTACTTTGAGCTTAGAGTTAATTTCATTTTTGATTTTTTCAATAAATTCAAAATCTTCTTTTGTAAAGTCTCCGGCCTTTGCCTCACTTGCAACACGACAATTTTCCTGAATCATCTGCACTGAATTCATTCCGCTTAAAACGCAAGTTACGGCTTCCTGATTAAACAGCCATCTGAACGACCATTCTGCTGCAGACCAGCCGCGAGGATTTTCCCTTATCATTTTCTTTGCATTTTCAGGCAGCAAATCTACAAGCTTACCGCCACGCAGAGGTTCCATAATTAAAACAGGAATTCCTTTTTTATGTGCTTCTTCTACTCCACGTCTTCCTGCCTGTGCAAATTCATCAAGATAATTATATTGAACAAGACAAATATCCCAGTCGTAATCATTCAGGATTTTCAAAAACATTTCTGTATCGCCATGAAATGAAAAACCAATATTGCGGATGGCACCAGATTTCTTTTTCTGGTCAATCCATTCAATGATGCCGTTCTTTTTAAGATTTTCCCATGCTGCTATATCTGTCAAAAAGTGCATGAAATAATAATCTACATAATCAGTCTGCAGGCGTGAAAGCTCTTCATTAAAAAAGCGGTCAATTGCCCCGGGACTTTTTACAAGATATTGCGGAAGCTTTGTTGCAATTTTTACTTTTTCGCGAAGATTATTCCGTTTGAAAATTGTTCCAAGAGCGGCTTCGCTGCCGGAATACATATAAGCAGTGTCAAAATAATTTACACCAGAATTGTACGCTTCAAGGATTTCTTTTTCTGCTTTATCAATGTCAATTGCGCCCATGTTAGTTGTAAAGCGCATACATCCAAAACCCAAAAGAGAAATTGGTTCACCGTGTTTATCGTTTCTATATTGCATATAATAAATATAACATTGATTTTTTAATAAGACTATTAATTTTTTGTTATGAGTTTTGAAGGGAGGGGCCCTTCGACAGGCTCAGGGACCCCAGCTTTATTGTGGGGGCTTCACTTTATCACAAAGCCCCTTCTTAGTAAAAGGGGCCCCGCTTTATCGCAAGACCCCGACCTTTCTTTTTTACTCAACTAATCCTGAAGAGCCTCATAGCCTTCTTCTCCGGTACGAACCTTTACAACATTCTGAACATCGTATACGAAAATCTTTCCATCGCCGATGTGACCTGTGTAAAGAACTTCCTTAGCGGCTGTAACAACAAGGTCTACGGGAACTTCGCTGACAACGATATCTACCTTAATCTTTGGCAGCAATGTCATATCCATTTCAACACCACGATACTTCTGAGTGTTTCCATGCTGAACTCCGCAACCAAGAACGTTTGTTACTGTCATACCTGTTACGTTGATGTCGTTCATGGCAGCCTTGAGTTCGTCGAACTTGCTCTGGCGTGTAACGATAGATACCATGTGGAACTTTGCATCCGGACGGGCTGTAGCTTTTGCAACAGGAACTGCCTTTTCAACTGGAACAGAACCTTCGGCAGCTGGACTTTCTCCGCCAAGAACCTGTGGAGCCATAATAAAGCCTGCGTAGCTTGAATCAATTCCGTGTTCGAGCTTATCAAGTCCGACAATTTCTTCTTCGCGGCTTGCACGCAAACCATGAAGCTTCTTAATCAAAGTGAATGTAAGAATCATACAGGCTGTTGTCCAGGCAACAATTGTAAACTCACCAAGACACTGAACACCAAGGTGATGAACACCGCCACCGTAGAACAAACCGTTGTCTACGTTGAACAAACCGTCTGACAAAGTACCCCAGATACCGTTTGCAAGGTGAACTGCAACAGCACCAACCGGGTCATCAATGTGGAGCTTCAAATCAAGGAACTCTACAACAACTACAACTATGATACCTGCAACAATACCGATTACTGATGCACCAAGAGCATCAACTGTAGCACAAGTTGGTGTGATTGCAACAAGACCTGCCAAAGAAGCGTTCAAAGTCATGGAAACATCCGGCTTACCGTTCTTAAGCCATGTAAAGATCATTGTTGTTACAGCAGCAACTGCAGGAGCAATTGTTGTTGTTGTGAATACTGCAGCAAGGCCACCTACGCCAAGCAGCTGTGTACAGGCAGCACCGTTGAAGCCGTACCATCCGAACCAGAGGATGAATGTACCAAGTGCACCAAGTGTCAAAGAGTGACCTGGGATAGCATGTACCTTTGTTACCTTTCCGTTTTCATCACGGTCATACTTTCCAATACGTGGACCAAGGAAAATTGCACCAATCAATGCTGCGGTTCCTCCTACAGAGTGAATTGCAGCACCACCGGCAAAGTCAACAAATCCAAGCTGAACGAGCCAGCCCTGTGGGTTCCATACCCAACCTGCTTCGATTGGATATACAACTGCAGAAATTACAGCTGAATAAATACAGTATGCGCTGAACTTTGTACGCTCTGCCATTGAACCTGAAACGATTGTTGCAGCTGTAGCACAGAATACTAAGTTGAATACAAAGCTAGACCAGTCAAGCTCTGCAAAGTTAGTAAACAACTGCATGTTAGGCTTACCGATAAAACCAAAGAAATAGTTTTCACTCATCATCAAGCCAAAACCAAGCAACATAAACATTGGGGTACCAATACAGAAATCCATCAAGTTTTTCATGATAATATTTCCTGCATTTTTTGCCCTTGTAAATCCTGTTTCAACCATTGCAAATCCGCACTGCATAAAGAATACCAGTGCAGCGCCAATCAAAAACCAAACACTCCAAACTTCACTCATACGAGCACCTCCAAAAAAATAACGGCGACGGAACCAGACATTGTGCACAAATGCCCGGCCCCATCGCCGCCTTAATGACAAAGGCGCTGCATCCTTCATAATGAAAAACACAGCGCCTTTGCATAAAAAAAAGACGTCGCAGAATTTTTCTACGACGCCTTTGTCTAAGTTGTTTTAAGTTATACAGAAATCAAAAAAAACTGTCAATACATTTTTAAAAGATTTTTATTTATTTTGACATTTCTTCAAGCATAGCCCGAACAAGCTCCGGCTCAAAAAACTTTTTATTCACGCGATCAATTTCGGCCATTGAATTTTCGCTGCTTCCGCAATCCCACCACACTACTGACATTCCGTATTGACGTGCAGTTTTTGTAAGGAACTTTGCCCAGGCAAGTCGCTCATCATAAGGTACAGGGCCTTTTTCTGCAGCAGTTTCGCCAATAACGACCGGTATGCCCTTTGCCACATACTGTTCATTAAGCTCTCCAAGAAGACTTGAAATATTATTCTGCATTCGTTCCGAAAATTTATTCTGATCTTCATCACGCCAGCCGGGATATTTATGAACTGTCAGAATAAGCTTATCGGTTGCAGTATCACTCGGCATTCTAAATAATCCCGGTGAAAAAATTCCACGCTCTTCATCATTCATTTCTTCAAGGACAGTTTCTATGTGCGTACAAAGTCCGGGAATCATCACAAAACGGTTTGCATTATTCCCACCGGTTGCCCTGATTGCATCAAGACAAACCTGATTATATTCATTCAAAACCTCATATTCCGCAAGACATTCAGCACATTCACGGTTGTCGCACCAGTAGCCTTTTATACTGCCATCAAGTTTATAAAAAGCGCTTTTCATTCCCGGAGTCCACTCATGGTCTGTTCTATCTCTATATGTTGCAGGATGTTCATCACGCGCATTTCTTGGTTCATTCATTGTTTCAAAAATAAGGTGTTCATCATAACCATTGTTGAATGCAGTGGCAATTTGAATCCAGATGGCATTTAAAAATCTTTTTGATTCCTGCTGGTCGGTCGCGTTTGAGCTTACAATATATCCGTCTGCATAACCAAGCGGAGAAGGCATTTTTCTTTTTGAATATTCCCAGCCACTGGAAGTTGTCCTGATTGTATTTTCGTGTTCACCGTGAACAGAATGATGTTCATTCAAAATGACGTAATAACCTTTTTCAATTGCGTAATCAACAATTGTTTTTACACGCATCATAAAATCGGGATCAATCGTATATTCATCGTCAATTATGTGGTCAAACCAGGTAACAGGAATGCGGATTGTTCTGTAGCCGTTGTCATACGGAAATGCAATAAGCTCTTCTGTAGTTTCAGTTTTTTCCCAGTGAAATTCTGTTTCTATTCCCTGTTCCCAATACTTCGGCTGCCAGCCAAAAGAATGAGCATCGAAAGTGTTTCCAAGATTCCAGCCAAACTGCATTTGCTTTACAAGTGCAATCGACGAAATTGATGAATCAAAACTTTTGCTGCCAGTATCGACAACAGGCTCAGAAATTATTTTATTTTGCGTTAGACAAAGCCTGTTAATTTTATATTCAACCGGAGAGTCCGTAATACACCATATTTGAATCTGATTGATTGAATTTTTTAAATCTTTGTTTAACCGTAAATATTGAACACGCCGTTTTCGTTCGCAAAGCTGATTTTCTGTCGTTTTATCGTTATCGTTGTACTGGCATTGCAATCTGAACGGAAGATTAGTCTGACCACCATCCTCTACAGGTTCATAATCAATTCTGATATAACGATAATCCGAAGCATCAAAATCTGTAAAATAAAAAACGCCTGCCTTCCATTTTGTATTAAGCCGCAGAATTTTTGTTTCGCTGTCATAAGTGCCGCAGTCTTCCGTAGAATCAGAGGACTTCTTCCAGAATTTTATTTTAGAAAGATCAATTTCATAATCATCAAGTGTCTGACTAACTTCATCCTGGATTTGAGCAAAAGGCTTAACTGCAAGTTCGGCGTTATCACCAATTTTTGAAGTTTCTGATTTTCCAGATTCTAGTTTGAGAAACAGGTTGCAGCCAGAAAATAAAAATGACAGGAGTGAAAGTAATATAAGCTTCTTAAACATAAGATTATTATATCACGAAAAAAAGAAAGAAGATAAAAAAATGCCACAGAATAATTCTTTTGAGGAATTTTCTGTGGCGGTATTACTTTAAATAGGGGCCCTTCGAGAGCCTCAGGGACCCCAAAAGATTGCCTCAGGGACCCCAAAAGATTGCCTCAGGGACCCCAAGGATTATCTTGTGGCCCCGGATTTCATTTACCGAACGCTGAACAGCAAATCGCCGTAGCTTGGGAACGGCCACATCTCTTTTGGTGTGATTGTTTCAAGCTCATCAGCACAAGCACGCAGTTCGTTCATTGCCGCAAAAACATGCTCTCGGTAGAAGAAGGCTGTTTTGCTTGAATCACCGGCATCTGCAGTTTTCTTTGCTTCAAGAACTTCCTGTTCAAGCTTTTCTGTTTTGTTGTAGATGCAGCTTGTAAGGCAGCTTACTTTTTTAAGCATTGCACTTTCGTAAGTTGTATCACATTCGCCGCAGGCAGCTTTTTTCAAGCCGATAGTTTCTGCCAGCTTGTTAGCATATTTGCTTGCAGTTGGAAGAATATCTTTTTTAGCCATTTCGAGCATTGTTTCTGCTTCGATATTGATAATCTTAGAATAGTTTTCGTTGTGAATCTCGAAGCGGCTTGTAAGTTCAACCTTACTGTAAACACCAAACTTTTCGAAAATCTTAACGTTCTTTTCGTCAAGAATATGTGGTAAAGCTTCCGGTGTAGACTTAAGATTGTAAAGTCCGCGCTTCTCTGCTTCTTTAACCCAGGAATCATCATAACCGTTTCCGTTGAAAATGATTCTCTTGTGCTCTTTGATTGTCTTAAGAATCAAGTCATGAAGATCAGCCTTGAAGTCTTTTGATTTTTCAAGAACATCTGCAAACTCGCTGAGCTCTTCTGCAACAACTGTATTTAAGAATACGTTTGCGCAGGCAATTGATTCGTTAGAACCAAGCATACGGAATTCAAACTTATTTCCTGTAAATGCAAATGGTGATGTACGGTTACGGTCTGTTGTATCCTTGTTGAAGTCAGGAAGAACAGTTACACCAATCTGCATTTTTTCTTTTTCATGTTTTCCGTATGGAACACCCTTTTCAATAGAATCCAGGATGGCGCTGAGTTCGTCACCAAGGAAGATTGAAATGATTGCTGGAGGAGCTTCGTTTGCTCCAAGACGATGGTCGTTACCGGCAGATGCAACAGAAATACGGAGCAGATCCTGGTATTCATCAACACCCTTGATGATTGCACACAGGAACAAAAGGAACTGTGCATTCTGATCTGGAGTAGCACCTGGATCAAGAAGGTTCTTTCCGGTATTTGTGCTTATAGACCAGTTATTATGTTTACCACTTCCGTTTACACCGGCAAATGGTTTTTCGTGCAAAAGACATACCATTCCGTGGCGGGCTGCAACCTTTCTCATCATTTCCATTGTGAGCTGGTTGTGGTCGCACGCAAGGTTTGTTGTACTGAAGATTGGAGCCAATTCATGCTGAGCCGGAGCAACTTCGTTATGTTCGGTTTTGGCAAGAATACCAAGCTTCCAGAGTTCTTTGTTCAAATCTTTCATGAACTCCTGAACACGAGGCTTAATCATACCAAAGTAGTGATCTTCGAGCTCCTGTCCTTTTGGAGCCTTAGCACCGTAAAGTGTGCGTCCTGTATAAATCAAGTCTTCGCGCTTGTCGTAAACTGATTTGTCTACAAGGAAATATTCCTGTTCAGGACCTACTGTAGTTTTTACAGATTTTACAGCTTCATTTCCGTCAAAAAGTTTAAGAACACGAACTGCCTGCTTGCTGATTGCCTGCATAGAGCGGAGCAGCGGAGTCTTTTTATCAAGAGCTTCACCAGTATAAGAACAGAAGGCTGTTGGAATACAAAGTGTTCCGTCCTTAATAAAGGCATAGCTTGTAGGATCCCATGCTGTATAACCGCGGGCTTCGAAGGTTGCACGAATACCACCACTTGGGAAAGAAGAAGCATCAGGTTCACCCTGAACAAGTTCTTTTCCACTGAACTCCATAATTACTCGTCCACCTTCCACAGGCTCAATAAAACTGTCGTGTTTTTCGGCAGTAATACCTGTAAGCGGCTGGAACCAGTGAGTGTAGTGAGTTGCCCCTTTTTCAATTGCCCAGTCTTTCATTGCATTAGCAACAACTGTTGCAACCGAAGCGTCAAGTTTTTCTCCGCCTTCAATAGTTTTCATCAGCTGTTTATATGTTTCTTTTGGCAGCCGAGCCTTCATAACTGTTTCATTAAAAACGTTCTCTCCAAAAATTGGTGTTACTTCGTCCATAGATTTCTCCTTTCGCATAATTCAGGAGGGGGAAGCCTCCCCCTCGTTCGCACTTGCGTTGCTCACTACCCCCTCTAGCGGGGACACCCCGCAACGCCCCGTGTTTCATTTTGGAAATGAAAAAGCCGCACAAAATCCGGGAGCGTCCTCCAAGATTAAATGCGGCCTCTTTACCAAATGCAATTTTAAACAAAAAAAAGTCGCAAGAACATAATTCCTGCGACTTCTTTGTCGTTTGATATTGTTGTTATACAGTTTCAAAAAATAAATGTCAAGAGAATTTCAAAAAAAATTTTAAAACTTTTATTATCTATATTTTAATTCTGGATGTTCTGAATAATATTTCTTCTTATCATCATACATTTTTTCATCAGCAGAACGCATTACCAGACGAATATCTTCGCCTTCCTTAGCAACATGACCACCAATAGCAAAATGTAAATTCTCTACTTTCGAAGACATAGTTCGTATACTTTCAATCTTTTTTTCAAGAACCTTTTCATCAAGACCTTCGGCAATAATCATAAACTCATCACCACCGACTCTATAAATATCATAATAAGAAAAAATTTCCTGCAATATTCCAGCAGCCGATTTTAAAAGTTCATCACCAATTGCATGACCTTTTTCATCATTTACCAGCTTCAAGCCGTTTAAGTCAGCAAATATCACAGAATAAGGATATTTAAGCTTTATTTTTCCAGAAACCAAATTATCCATTGCAACATTCATTGTGTTTCTGTTTTTTACACCTGTCATCAAATCCATTGAACTTAAAGTTTCAAGATTCTGTAACAAAAGATAATTCGAAATTTCCGATGCAATAAAGAAGGTTGTAAGTTCAAGAGTTTCTTTTATTTTAACAGTATTATTTACATTAAAATTAATGGCCCATATATAACCCATCGTAGTGTTATTATTTATCAAAGGAAAAAGAACAAGAGTTTTTACACCACTTTGTTTTAAAGATTTATACCACACAGGATTTGTTGATTCTAACCATTTCATATCCTGCTCATCTTTAATAATAATGCAGGTACTGCCGCCTATTGTTGCATCCCAGGTCTGCATAATATCAAAGAAAGGTACATCAAAAAAATTTTCATTGATATAAGCATTAACAGAAAGAAGACCACTTTCGGGATTCAAAGATTCACCAAAATTAATACACCTCTGCTCTTTTTCATTTTTAAGAAGAATACAGCAGTGATCTGAATCACACAAAAGTCTTATATCTTCAACAACTTCACGGAAAGTTTTCAGGATATCTTTAGAACCACGCAATTTAATACAAGTCTGCAAAACTGCCGAAGCCGTATCTGCAGAAAGACTTGCGCGCTGCTCTGAATCGGCTGCAGGAGAAACATCATAACAATAAATACAGTAACCAATATTTTCAACATCAGAATTTAATGGCAGCAAAAACATATTGAGCCATAAACCCATTTGAGGTAATTCAACATAAGTATGCAAAGGCTGACCAAGAACAGCACTTCTATAACAAAAATCTTCAAAATTTTTATTTGGCGGAAAATACTCTTGATACGGAGAATTTGGAATAAAAGCTTTATGCATAGTCTGCATCATGTCATCATAATGCGGTTTATTACCCTCTGCTATGCGGATATTTCCATATCCACCGTTTTCAAATTTTTCTACTGACATTATACAGGTTCGGGTTTTGTATTCAGAAAGTATTTTTTCAAAATCCATAGCAATTTCCTCTTTATAATGCTTCCCTTGCAACGTACGTTATCTAAATATTATATAATAACATCTTTAATTTTGCTAATTAAATAAAAAATTTTTTATTTTTTTCTAAAAACCTATTGACATAGTAGGTAAATGCATATATAAATATAATATAACCTACTGTTTAAGTAGGTATTAAATCCTTGTATAGGAAAAGTAAAACACACAGGAGGATTAATATGAAATTTTATTTTGAAAAATTAGTTCGTGAAAATTTCCGAAACGGGGTCATGCGTTCCTGTTGTTCGTATTCGTCATACTGAACTGGTTTCAGCATCTATTTCAACTTTTAAATAATTAAAGCCCCAAAACAAGTTAGGGGTGACAAAACTTATTGGTCCTTCGACAGGCTCAGGAACCGCGGGGACCACAAACAGGAGATTACACATATGGCAAATTATAAATTCGAAACTTTACAATTACACGTTGGACAGGAACAGGCTGACCCTGCAACAGACAGCCGCGCAGTACCAATCTATCAGACTACATCTTATGTATTCCACAATTCAAAGCATGCAGCAGATCGTTTTGGTCTTGCAGATGCAGGTAACATTTACGGACGTCTTACAAACTCTACACAGGACGTTCTGGAAAAACGCGTTGCAGCTCTTGAAGGCGGTTCTGCTGCCCTTGCAGTTGCTTCCGGTGCAGCTGCTATTACTTACACAATCGAAGCACTTGCTGCTAACGGTGGACACATTGTTGCCCAGAAAACAATCTACGGTGGAAGCTACAATCTTCTTTCACACACACTTCCACAGTACGGAGTTACAACAACTTTCGTAGACGCACACAACCTTGCAGAAGTAGAAGGCGCAATCAAAGAAAACACACGCGCTATTTATCTTGAGACTTTGGGAAATCCAAACTCTGATATTCCGGATATCGATGCAATTGCAGAAATTGCTCACAAACATGGACTTCCTGTTGTAGTTGATAATACATTTGGAACACCTTATCTTATCCGTCCTTTTGAACATGGTGCAGATATTGTAGTTCATTCTGCAACAAAGTTCCTTGGTGGTCATGGAACAACTCTTGGTGGTATCATCGTAGAAAGCGGAAAGTTCAATTACAAGGCAAGCGGCAACTATCCACAGATTGCAGCTCCTAACCCAAGCTATCATGGAGTTTCTTTCTATGATGCAGTTGGTCCAGCTGCCTTCGTAACCTTTATCCGTGCAATTTTGCTCCGCGATACAGGTGCTTCAATCAGCCCATTCAACGCATTCCTTTTGCTTCAGGGTGTAGAAACTTTGAGTCTTCGTCTTGAACGTCATGCAGAAAACACAAAGAAGGTTGTTGAGTTCTTGAGCAAGCATCCAAAGGTAGAAAAAGTAAATCATCCTTCTTTGGCAGATCATCCGGATCATGCATTGTATCAGAAATACTTCCCTAATGGTGGAGCAAGTATTTTCACTTTCAATATCAAGGGTGGCCGCGAAGAAGCCTGGAAGTTCATCGATAACCTTAAGATTTTCAGCTTGCTTGCAAACGTTGCAGATGTTAAATCTCTGGTTATTCATCCTGCAAGTACAACTCACTCACAGCTTAATGATGAAGAACTTGCAGATCAGGGAATTGGTCAGAATACAATCCGTCTTTCAATT
>JAGCTZ010000010.1 GCA_017963165.1 Treponema sp. | reverse complement strand
TGCGAATTCAATTGCAGCACTTCCAATTCCTTTTCGCTGGAATTCTGGAATTACACATAAACAGCCAATTTCATAGATTCTCGTTTCTATCTCTTTGCAGGAAATGCAGCCAACCGCCTCGCCATCACACAAAATCAAAAATTTCGGGAACTCCGTGATGGAGTGCTGCATTTCTTCAATGCTTCTTCCATAAGCAGGGCACTCGCCGTATTTGATGAAATCTTTATAAAAGGCAGAATTATAAATCTCTATGAGCAGTTTTGCATCTGCAACGATTGCTTCTCTAAATTCAATTTTCATCTTTATCCCCGGCAAGGAAAATACAAAAAATCATATTTCACAGGATTTACAAAGCCAAGTCTTTTAGCAAGCCTGACGGATTCCGGATTTTCTTCATCACAGGCCCAGATTGCTTTAAGCCCCATCTTTTCAAGTTCTTCCAGAGTTCTAAGACAAGTTGCAAGAGCAAAGCCTCGCTTGCGGTATGGTTCAAAAGTATAAATGCCCATCTCCGTAAATCCCCTGCAAGTAAAAGCAGCCTCGCTTTCGCAGCAGATCTCGCCGTTTTCTACAGCATAAAATCCAAAGGCTTTTTCAAGAAATGCTTCTTTTGAGCCATAATTCTGCAAATGACAGGCTTTATATTTTTCCGGCCACTTGTCGAACAAGTCACTTGTAAAAGGTGTGATTTCCACATCGCATGGTTTTTCTATAGCTTCTTTCCTTTCTATAAACTCAAAGCGAGGAATTATTTTTGCAAACTCTTTTAGAGGATATGAACCTTTCCGCTCCGGAACCCAAATTACCTGAAGCCAGTCCTTTTTAATAATTTCGCCCAAGGCTTCCTCAATCCAGGGTAAATCTGCATCATCGCTGATATAAGTCCAGCTCATATCCAGCCGGCAAATTGCTTTTGTGGGCGCATTCATGTCATCTACAAAAGTCTTGCCCGTCATCTTCCCATCAAAATAACACCAGAGCGCAGAATTATTCGGCTGCTTTTTCAAAAAGAGTGGTTTTATTAAGTCTTTCTTTTCTTCAGGGAGTTGGATGAACATGTTAATCTCCTTCTTTAATTAGTTTTGCTGATTTCATACAAGCGGTAAATCTTTCTGTAAAAGCTTCCTGTAAAAAGGAACTTGAAAAAGCCTCGGTCAAAAGGCGGAAGCTGGTTCACAAGTTTTTCCTGTGTGCGACGCGCCTGTGATTATTATTATCATATTAAACTCCACCAAGTAAATCATTCAGGGTGTCATCTGCTTCTACAGGAACCCAGTGGCCTTCCAGACAGGTCTCTGGATTTAACCGGCGGATTGTCTCGGCAAGCTTTTTGCACAAAGCGGGATCTTTTATTCCGGTCAAAAATTCGTCACCGGTAGAGTCGCCTGTAAATAAAATCTTGTCATTTTCTATATAAACAAGTGTGGAATCATCTGTGTGCGGTGCTTCAGACTGAATCATTTTTACCGTACATCCTCCAAGGTCAAGGGTGAGTTCGCCGGAGTACACAATGTCCGCAAGTTTGACTATGACTTCTTTATTTTCGCTGTATTCTTTTCTAATGCTTTCGTGCAGCGCAAAGAATTCTGCAGGGCCATTTTTTTCGATTTTATTTTTCCACTCTGCAAGATGGACATTTGTTTTTCCATTTGCGAGAGACAAGCCATTTGCTGCATGCATTCCAAAGGTGTGATCCCAATGCCAGTGGGTAAAAACCGTAAGGGATGGCAGCGGCAGCCCCTCCTTTTTAAGCAGGGCATAAAACTCTTTTGTATGAGCCGCAGAATGTCCCGCGTCAATTGCAAGGCTCCAGTTATCACCTTTTACGTAGCCCAGGTTCGGACGGTCTCTTTCTGATTCATAAGGCATGTACCAGATGTGTTCGCTCAGTTTTTTTAGTGCGCACATAGTTCTTCCTTAATTAGTCTTGCTGATTTCATACAAGCGGTAAATCTTTCTATAAAAGCTTCCGGTAAAAAGAAACTTGAAAAATCTCCTGTCACAAGCAGGCAGTTCTTTCACAAGATTTTCCGGCGTCAGTGAATGTTCGGCGTCGAAATTCAATTGTGTTCCTTCCAGCACCAGGTTAATATCATCTAGTCCCCAGACAGTCGTTACACCAACATCATTAATGGGGTTTTTATACTTACTTGCCTTTGCTCCAAAAACAGTATAAACATCTAAAAGCATATGAACCTGCGGGTACTTTTTATCCAGCTCGCGGACAAAAGCATTAAGTTCTTCATTACGCAGGTACATGCTGATTCCTTCAAAAACTACGATGACGGTTTTTGCATCCGGCAGGCTTTC
>JAGCTZ010000009.1 GCA_017963165.1 Treponema sp. | reverse complement strand
TTCGATTTTATTAGCTTTTGCCATATTGTGCCTCATATTTTATAACAGAAATGCCTTATCTTTCTGCATTTTTATGACTCTAATTAAGGCGAATTCGCCATAATTAAATACTCCTATTTTTCCAATCCAAGTTCCTTAAGATTGGCATTAATTGTGGCCATAAGGTCGTTGCTTTCACTCTGAAGTTTATTAAGTTCTACGTGAATCTCTTTCATGCGTTCTTCAAAGTTTTCGTCATCATCCTGAACTTCTGCAACTCCAACATAAGCACCAGGTGTGAGAGAATAATTTTTCTCTGCAATTTCTGTACGGGTAGCAATTTTGCAAAGTCCTGCAACATCAGCATAGTTTCCTTCACCAAACTTTTCAGAAAGCCAGAGGGCATCGTTTGCAACTGCAAGAACTTTGTTTATTTCTTCTTGAAATTTCTCATAAGTCGCAGTGGCTGCTTTTTTAAGACGCTTTTCTTCGTTTGCAGTTTTTTTGTCTCCGGCTTTAAGAGCTTCATCGGCGTTACGGTCAAATTCGGCTTCTTGCTGTTTTTGTTCGCTTTGTATATCAGACAGTTCTTTTTCTATTGCTTCTTTTACACATGCAAAATCTTTCGCTTCCTTGCATTCATCAAGAACAAAAGCCATATCACGTTCATTCAGCTGTTCTGCTACTCCGTGAAAATAATTGCAATAATCATTTATTACAGCTTTATACTTTTCTGTTTCTCCGCGATAAAGATGTACTATACTTATAAGATTTTTAATCTGCCATTTTGTCCATTCGTTTAAGTTACGGTCTACAACTGTAAAATAATTGCGGGCATCGATAAAAAGAACCTTGTTTTTAAGTTCATCTTTTTTGCCTTTATCAAAGAACCAGAGGGTACAAGGAAGGCTGAGTGTATAAAAGAAGTTATTGCCAACGCTGAGGATTACATCTACATCCCCTGTTTCTACAAGCTTCTGGCGGATGTCTCGGTCTGCGTGCTGACTGTCTGTTGCAGAAGATGCCATAACAAAACCTGCACGGCCAGTCTCATTAAGATATGCATAGAAGTAACTTATCCAAAGATAGTTTGCGTTTCCGATTTCTTTTGTTTTTTCATTGTAGCCAGGAAGTCCAAAAGGAAGACGTCCTGCATTAAGAGCTGCTTCGTATTTTACTTTGTTTACGTTGAAGGGCGGATTAGCCATTACAAAATCGCATTTGCCTTCAAGTTTGTGATAGTCGTTGTAGAAGGAATTTGCTTCGTCCCCACTGATGATTTTTGCATTAAGACCGTGAACCGCCATGTTCATCTTACAAAGCTTTGCATTGAACTCAACTTTTTCCTGTCCAAAGAAAGTAAGCTTGTCGCTGGCGTTAATTCCGTTAGCGACATTGCCGCAAGCATTCACAAAGTCTCCAGAGCTTACGAACATACCACCAGAACCACAGGCTGGATCAAGAATCTTTCCGTGTGTTGGCTGGATGATATTTACAATCATACGAACCAGAGATTTTGGTGTAAAGAAAACGCCGTCATCACTTGCGATATTTTTTGCAAACTTGTTTAAGAAATATTCATAAATGCGGCCGATTACATCATCTTTAATTTCGTTTAGAGCATCATTGTTGAAAAGGCGGAGCAAGTCTTTGAGTAAGTCATTTTTGAAAATAGTCTGATAGTTTTTTGGCAGAATACCGGAAAGGTCCGGGCATTCTTTTTCAATTGCTTCCATTGCCTTATCTACAGCTTCTCCAAGATTTTTGTCTTTTGGAAGATTTAAGAGATAATCATAGCGGGCATTCTCTGGAAGGAAGATTGCACTTTTTGACTTAAAATCACTGGATTCAACCGGGAGTTTTACTCCGTTACGGCTAGGGCGGTCTTTGAGAATTTCTGCTTCTACATATTTAAAACGTGTAAAGGCATAGCGAAGATAAATAAGTCCGAGGACTGGCATACAGTATTCCTGAGAGCTAAGCTTTGAACCTTCTCGTAAAGCATCCGCACTTTCCCAGAGGTCGTTTTCTAGAGATTTTATGTTATTTTGGGCCATTTACGTTTTCCTTTTATACAATACCTATTGTTGCAAAAAAGCTACAGCGTTCATTTTTTCATCAATTATGTTAGAGATGTAATTATATCATATTATAAAAATTCTTCCATCCATGGAGCTTCCGCTCGACAATAGAACGATGTACCGATGGACTATAGAACGGTATGCCAATAAGCGATAGAGCGATGTGCCAATAAGCAATAGAACGATGCACCGATTGACTATAGAACGATGCGCCAATAGACGATAGAGCGATGCACAGATGGACTATAGAACGCCATGCCGGTAAGAAACTCATGCAATTTTGGTAATTATTCTTTATTTTGGTAAACTTTACTCTCATATTTGACATTATTTTGTAATCTACTTGACAATTAGGCAAACTTAAAATACAATCTGGTTAAGATATGATTACAGAGGGTTAAATATGAACGAGACATTCAAAAACCGCCTAGCAGAAAAACTAAAAAGCAAAGGCATGAAACAGAAAGACCTTGCAGATGCACTTGGCGTAAGCGAAGTAACCGTGAGCCGTTGGCTTGGCGGAGAACGTAATCCAAGCATGGAAACGGTTGAAAAGATTGCCAACGTTCTGGGAACAACCACTGCATATCTTTTGTCGGCAAATGAGCTGCAGCCGGTTCAAGCAGAAAAGAAAGAAGAGGGCATAAACTGGGGCTCAATTCTTGCTGGCACTGCAATGACCGCTACTGCCATAATAGGTCTGATTGCCCTTGCA
>JAGCTZ010000117.1 GCA_017963165.1 Treponema sp. | reverse complement strand
TTATGGCGAAGATAATTGTGGTCATGAAACTCAGCTATCACCGAAAGATCTCATAAAAAAAGAAGATGATAAAGTTACTTGCCAGAATCAAAACCCTGTAATGGATATTGTTGGAAGATACGAGGTTACCATTGGCGGAAAAAAATATGATACAGTCTGCGTGGTGGACCTTGGATCTTATAATCAGAATGTTTTATCTGAACATTATCTGGATAAAAACGGCAGAACAATTTTGTGGCGAAGATTCAACAAAAATGACTGGCACCTGGACCGTTACAAAAAACTATGGACAGAACAGCTTCCTGAAAATGAACGGCTCTCTGTAAACGGAGAAACATATGTTCACTGGTATGATTGTATTACTGATTTTATTTTAAGATAAAAAAGTGCCTGTAGTTAGTAAAGGCTGACTGCAGGCATTTTTTAATTATCCCAGCTGACCAGGTAGAACCAGTTTTTCCTTATAGGGAAATTCTGCTTCGTACTTAGCAAACTTCTCGGGATTAAAACACTGTTTTGTACGGAAATCTTTGATATAATGGAAAGAAAATAGGGGAGCAAAATGACCAGATATATCGCCTTACTTCGCGGAATAAATATAAGCGGGAAAAATAAAATCTCCATGCCTGAACTGAAAACTGCCCTTGGCGAAAAAGGTTTTGCAGATGTAAAAACGTATCTGAACAGCGGGAATGTGATTTTTTCTGATGATGAGACAGATGCAGTAAAACTTGCAGAAAGAATTCGTACAATCATCTTAGAAACTTTTCATCTTGAGATTCCAGTTTTTGTGATACCTCAGGATGAATTGAAATGTCTTCTTTCAAAAGCACCATCCTGGTGGGGAAGTGACAGCAAAGATATTTATGACAATCTGATTTTTGCAATTGCTCCAAACAGTATTGAAACAGTGGCCGAAAAAATCGGGGAGCCATCTGCAGAACTTGAAAAAGTCCAAATCTGTGAAAATACTGCCTTCTGGTCTTTTGACTGCAAACTATATGCAAAAGCCAACTGGTGGAAAAAGACTGCGGCTCCTGGCATCGGGGAAATGATTACAATACGCACTGCAAATACATTGCGAAAGATTGCGGAGATGTAAAATCCGGCTTTTTATTATTCCCAGCCCTTACAGACATCACACCAGCCGGTGGCGCCTGATACTTCTTCCAGTTCAGAGGGAGTTAGTTTTACCGAAGTAAATGAGTTTCCGCCTGCTGGATGAACGTATTCAAAGCGCTTCATTGAAACATCGAGCCATACGGGGATTTCTTTTGGAACATTGAAAGGGCAGACTCCGCCGGGAGCAAAGCCGGTGATTGCTTCAACCTGGTCTCGCTGAATCATGCTTGGTTTTGTATGAAAGAGAGCCTTGAACTTTGACGAGTTTACTCGGCCATCACCTGCCATTACCACGATAACAGGTTTTTCATCCACAATAAATGAAAGCGTCTTTGCAATCTCCGCCTCAGAACAGCCAATCTGCTGTGCTGCATGTTCTACGGTGTCGATTGTTTCTTTGTGTTCGGTGAGTCTGTCTGCATATCCCTTAGCTTTGAGGAAGTCTAAAACTTTTTCATTTATCATATATCTAAATATCCTTGTTTACCTATTACTCAGATAGGGCACTAGATTATAGCTTTACCATCAAATCCTTAATTGTTGTTTTTTTCAATTCTTCTTCCAAAGCCTTTTGGGCATTATCTAATGGCTGGTCTAGAACTGCATGGATTTTGCTGCCAACGGGACATTTTGGATTAGAATTTACATGAAAATTAAAAACAGAACGCTCGCTCTCCTTTTCTTCGCTCACTGCCTT
>JAGCTZ010000116.1 GCA_017963165.1 Treponema sp. | reverse complement strand
TCCATCCCTACATAAATTATAATTTCCATGTTGTGTCTCCTTTTGCATTTTGGTAATGCTACATTTGGGGTTTTATTTATTTCCATTTTGCAGCTAAATCCACGTTTTTGCAAAATGGAGACACAACATATTGTCTCGCTCGCACTTCGTTGCTCGCTACCCCTTCACCTAGGGAGCTCGCCGCCCCCTAAAACCCCTGTGACCTAAAACCTAAAACCTGAAACCTGAAACCTAATAACTATTCCCTATTTACTGGATTTTCGATATAATATTTTATCATTTTAAAACCCAGGAGTCGCAAATGAAAACCGACGAAAAATTTGATTTTAGTATTGAAAATCTTGGACCTTGTACAATTCAGTCACCTATTAAGCTTTCAACTGTTCAGGGTGATTATACAGCCAATTATGTTCGTGATGATTCTTATATAATAGCAAACATTAATGTTTATGATGCTAAAAAGCCTATCGTAATGGATTCTTCTAACTTGATGGAAAAGGCTGGCCCTCGCGAAAAGATTTATTTTGATCCAACTCATGCAAAAGCTGGAATTTGTACCTGCGGTGGTTTGTGTCCTGGTTTGAATGATGTTATTCGCGCTATTGTCCGCTGTTTGAATACTCGTTACGGCGTAAAAACTATTAAAGGATATCAGTACGGTTTCCGCGGCTTCTTTGCAGAAAGCGGTTATGAGCCAATTGAACTTGACCGTTACCTGATTGATGAAATCCACAAGATTGGTGGTACTTATCTTGGTACAAGCCGTGGTGGTGGTCAGCGTGTTGAAGAAATTGTTGACTGCATTGAACGCGACGGAATTAACATGCTGTTTATTCTTGGTGGTGACGGAACACAGCGTGGAGCTTATGATATTGCCTGCGAAGTAGAAAAGCGCGGTCTTAAGTGTGCTGTTGTTGGTGTCCCAAAAACAGTTGATAACGACCTTATGTTTATGGACCGCTCTTTTGGTTTTGAAACTGCTGTTCAGCGTGCTAAGGAAACTGTTGCTGCTGTTCACATGGAAGCAGCCAGCCAGATTAACGGTATTGGTCTTGTAAAGCTTATGGGACGTGAAGCAGGCTTTATTGCCGCTGCTGCTGCTCTTTCAAGCCACGAAACAAACTTCTGTCTTATTCCGGAAGTTCCTTTTGAAATGGAAGGAGAAAACGGCTTCCTTGCCTGCCTTGAACGCCGTCTTGCAAAACGTGGTCATGCAGTAATTGTTGTTTCAGAAGGTGCCGGTCAGGATCTTCTTCAATCTACTGGTGCAACAGACGCTTCTGGAAACAAAAAGCTTTCTGATATCGGTGTATTCTTAAAGAGCGAAATTGAAAAATACTTTAAGGCAAAGAAAATCGAAATTAATCTTAAATATATTGACCCTTCTTATCAGGTTCGTGCGTCGGTTACAACTGCCAGCGATTCTATTTACTGTGAACGTCTTGGTAACAACGCTGTTCACGCTGCAATGGCGGGTAAGACAAAGTGCGTAATTGGTCTTGTTCATGACAAGTTTGTACATTTGCCAATCAGCGCTGTAACTGCTCACCGCAATGCTGTAGATCCTGAAGGTTCTCTCTGGCGCGATACTCTTGATGCAACTGGTCAGCCAATTCTTATGGTAAATGATCTTGAAAAAGCTCATGCAAAAATGGCCGCTGCTGTTGCCGGTGCCAAGTCTAAGCCAAGCGAACAGAAGAAGAAGTAACGTGGTCCCTGAGCCTGTCGAAGGGCCATTAATTATGAATAAGTTTACTTTTTCAACAATATTAGCTGGTATCCTTTGGGGTGCCATTTCTATATTTCTCAAACCGCTTGTTGCTCTGGGGCTTACCTCTGTACAGGTAATGTTTTTCCGTGGTGCCGTGTCTGCACTGGTGCTGCTGGTATTTTTACTGATAAAGGACAGGTCACTTCTTAAGGTAGCGCCGCGCGATTTGTGGATGTTTTTGGGAACAGGCGTTCTTAGTCTTACATTTTTCTCTCTCTGCTATTTTACAACAATAATCGAAGTTGGAACTTCTGTTGCAGTAATTCTTCTATATACATCACCAATTTTCATTCTGATTTTTTCCCGCTTTTTATTTAAAGAGAAAATTACGATGCTAAAGATTGTGGCGCTGATTATGACTTTTGCCGGCTGTGTTCTTGTAAGCGGTATTGGTGGTGGCAGCAGTATGACGGCACGTGGTTTTATAATTGGTCTTGGTGCTGGCTTTGGCTATGCGCTTTATTCTATTTTTTCCCGATACGCTCTTGCTAAATATAATTTTTTCACAGTGATTTTTTATACCTTTGTTTTTTCTGCAATCAGCATTCTACCGTTCTGTAATATTGCAGGAGCGGGAGAAGCTTTTTCCTTGCGGGGCGGTCTGCTTTTAGCTGGCATTGCAGTTTTGTGCACTGTGCTCCCATACTTTTTTTACACCTACGGTTTGAGCGGACTGGAAACCGGCAAGGCTGCAATTCTTGTTACAGTGGAACCGCTTGTAGGCACGCTTGTAGGATTTTTGCTTTGGAAGGAAGATGTGTCAGTTGCCAAAGTTATAGGAATTGTTCTGATTCTCGCAGCAGTTATTTTGCTGGGATTGCCACACGCTTCGGCCCCTTCGACAGGCTCAGGGACCGCGGAATCAAGTTCTGGGACCCCAGATGCCTAAAACCTGGAACCTAAAACCTATTATTGTAAACTACGCCTTTTTATAGTATAATATTTCTCAAATTTCGAAAGAAAAATTTAGTTTAGGGGAAAATTATGGACGAAATACTTGAACTTTTACGTCAAAATGCCAGACTTTCGGCGGAAGATATTTCTGCTATGACAAAAAAATCTGTAGACGAGGTAAAGGCGGCCATCAAGAAACTGGAAGATGATGGTGTAATTCTCAAGTACGCGGCCATTGTTAATCCCGAAAAAGATCGCGGCGCAAAAGATAAGGTTGTTGCCGAAATTCAGATTCAGGTACAGCCACAGCGCGAGCATGGTTTTGATGCTATTGCAGACCGCATCTACCGTTTTCCACAGGTTAAATCGCTTTATCTTATGAGCGGTGGTTATGACCTTAAAGTAATTATAGAAGGCGACAATCTTAAGGATGTTGCACTCTTTGTAAGCGAAAAGCTTTCGACTCTTGAAGGAGTACGCTCTACTAAAACGAATTTTGTTCTTAAAACATATAAAGAAAATGACATTGTTTATGTAGCAGATGAACGAGATCGTCGTGAGGGTGTTCAAGCCTAAGGGGTTTTAGGGGCGTTGCCCCTAGGAGAGAGGGTAGCGGAAAACCGCAGGTTTGAAGCGAGGGGGAGACTTCCCCCTCCTAAGGATATTGAATAGAAATGAATACTAGAACAGATAAATTTTCCGGCGCAATGGAATCTATTCCTCCGTCTGGAATCAGAAAATTTTTTGAACTCTGTATCGGGCACGACGACATTATTTCTCTTGGTGTTGGCGAGCCTGATTTTCCAACTCCGTGGGTAATCCGCGAAGAAGCATTTTATCATCTTGAAAAAGGTCACACTTCTTATACTTCAAACTGGGGTCTTATTGAACTGCGCGAAGAAGTTTGTAAATATCTTGAACGCTTTAATTTGTACTACGACCCAAAAACAGAAGTGCTGCCAACTGTAGGTGCGAGTGAAGGTTTGGACCTTGTGCTCCGTGCCATCTTAAATCCGGGTGATGAAATTATTGTATGTGAGCCTTGCTATGTAAATTATCAGCCGCTTTCTACTTTGTGTGGAGCAACTGTAATTCACCTTGATACAAGTAAGACAGACCTTTATCCGACAGCAGCCGCAATTGAAGCAGCATGTACTCCAAAAACAAAGGCTGTAATGTTCTGTTCTCCAAGCAATCCTACTGGTCGCGTTATTCCGGCAGAGGAGCTTGAAAAAATTGCAGAGGTTGTAAAGAAGCACGAAATCTGGTGTTTGAGTGATGAAATTTACTGCGAGCTTTTGTACGATGGACGTAAGCATGTTTCAATCGGCTCTTTCCCAGGTATGAAGGATTATGCAATTATCTTCAATGGTTTTTCAAAATCGTTTGCTATGACCGGCTGGCGTATTGGTTATATTGCCGCTCCTCATGATTTGCTTGTTCAGTGTTGTAAGCTTCACGGATATAATACAATTTGTCCACCAATCTTTAGTCAGTATGCTGCTGCAGAAGGTTTGCGTAATGCCTGGAGCGAAGTAGAAAAAATGCGCGTAAGCTATCAGCAGAGACGTAACTTAATGCACAAGGCTTTTACCGACATGGGGTTGCCTTGTTTTGAACCTGAAGGAGCATTCTATATGTTCCCGGATATCCGCCCGACAGGTATGACTTCCGAAGAATTTGCAACTGAGCTTATTCAAAAGTATAATGTTGCTGTAGTTCCTGGAAATTGTTTTGGCGATGCGGGTGAAGGTTTTATCCGCTGTTGTTATGCTACAGATATAAATAAAATAAAGATTGCCATGGAAAGAATTGGCGAATTGGTAAAAGCAAAAACAAACAGGTAGAGAGGAGTAAGTGAAGGATGCTCATTCCGGTTTTAATTGCAATAACTATTGCCGTTGTTCTCTTAACAGTTCTTTTAGTTGCCAGCAGTGCAAAAAGACAAAGCAGAAAAACACGTTCTGACAGGGTTGCAACTTCTGTTCAAAAGCGTGGTGTTTCAGCTGTTGCAAAGGAATATGAAAAGAAATTAGTCCATGATCCTCACAATGTTGAAGCTCTTAGTGCGTTAGGCTCTGTTTACTACGATGACGGAAACTGGGATAGAGTCTGGACTATTTATAAAACTCTTTATGAGCTTTCTTCTGCGCATACAGAAATTGATGTTGCCGAAGTTACAAGAAAATGGGGTATTGCGGGTTATTACCTTCAGAAATATGACGATGCAATTAACGCCCTTGTTTTTTCTGTTAAAAAAATACCTGATTCTTATGAAACAAATTTTTATCTTGGACTTTCGTTTTATGAAAAGCAGGTTTATGATAAGGCTTCTTATTGTTTAAAGAAATGCCGTCTTATTTCTCCTGAAAATCCTGAGGTAAATAAACATCTTGGTCTTTGTCTTTTTAAGAGTCAAAAATATAAAGATTCTTTACCTTACCTTAAAAGAGCGCTTGACGTTGAGCCGGAAAATAAAGAGCTGCTTTATGATATGGCAGTTGCAATGTCCGAAGCAGGACTTGGCGATAAGGCATTAAAGATTTTTGTTCATCTTAGACCTGATCCAATTTTTGGCGCACAGTCTTGTCTTGAAGCTGGAAAGATGCACGAAAAGGTTAAGGATTATCAGGCTGCAATCGGCGACTATGAAATTGCTGCAAAGCTTCAAAATGTTCCGGATCAGATTGCGATTCAAATTAAATATAGATGCGCAAATTCTTATATTGCTTCTAATAATATTCCAAAGGGACTTGTGCTTCTTAAGCAGATCCAGGCAACTCATCCTGGTTATAAAGATGTCGACAGTCTTGTAGCCCGCTATCAGGAATTGAATCAGAACCAGAATCTTCAGGTTTATCTTTTGTCTGGAACAAGTGATTTTGTTGCCTTGTGCCGTAAGTTCATTTCTGTTTTCTTTAAGAATGCATTTGTAAAAATAGAAGATGTTTCTGTTGCTGCCGAAAGTATTGAAATTATCTGTGATGTAGAAAGCAACAAATGGGAAGCAAAAAATATGTTCCGCTTTTATCGAACACAAACTGTTATCGGCGATATTTATGTCCGCGAATTTCATGCAAAAATGCGTGATGCAAAATGTGATAACGGTTACTGTGTAACAATGGGAACCTTCTCTGAAAGTGCTCATAAATATACAGAAGGTCGTCCTATTGATTTGATTGAAAAAGATGCCCTTTGTGCCGCACTTAAAAGAATCAATATGCTCAACTAGTGCTGCGGATAAAATATGAACATCTGCCTTTTTGAAAAGAACGAAATTGACTGTCCTCTTAGTTTTGATGATAAGAGAGGTGAACATATTCTAAAAGTTCTTCATAAAAAGAAAGGCGATGATTTTACTGCCGGTATTATTGATGATGCCAGTGGTACAGCCCATATAACAGAAATTGATGAAGAAGGACGTCAGATTTTTTTTGATTTTACTGCTCAAGGTGACGGAAAGCCTTTGAATCCTTTAAAAATGATTGTGGGGTTTCCGCGCCCTATTCAGTTAAGACGATTGCTTCGTGATGTTGCGGCTTTGGGGGTGAGTGAGCTTCATCTTACAGGCACAGAGCTTGGTGAAAAATCTTATATGCAGAGTGAGCTTGCACAACCAGAAAATGCACGGGCACTTTTGCTCGAAGGAACTGTTCAGGCAGGAAGCACACATGTGTCTAAGGTTTTTGTTCATAAAAGTTTAGGTGAGTGTCTGGAATATGTTGTGGTCCCTGAGGCTCTCGAAGGGCCACATAAATACCATCTCATCTGCCTTGACAATATCAATCCAAAATGTGCTTTAGGCGAGGTTCAATTTTCAAAAGATGTGCCTGTTGTTGCCGCAATCGGAAGTGAACGAGGCTGGACAGATAAAGAACGAAAGCTTCTGGAAGCTACCGGATTTATGCGCTGTGGAATGGGGCCTCGTATAATGAGGACCGAAACTGCTGCAACTGTTGCCGGTGCAATAATATTAAATTCTATGGGAGTATTGAACTAATGACAAACGAAAAAATAAAGGAATTTCTGCTTGATATTCAAGCCTGCGAAATAGATTTTACAGTAATCCAGACTGGAAAAGAAAGTAAACGCGTAAATGGCTTTTATAAGCCTGATACACACGAAATATATCTTCATAATCTTAATTTTAAGGTAGAAAACGAGCTTGTTTATACAGCAGTTCATGAATACACTCATCACCTTATGACAATCAAAAAACAGGAAACTGATCCTTCATACGGAACAGCCTGTAAGGTTCATACTCAGGAATTCTGGGCAAAGTTTGGTGAATTGATTGATATTGCAGAAAAAAAAGGATATTATTCAATCGGTTGGGAAAATAATCAGGAACTTAAAGAACTTACTGAAGATATCAAAAAGAATTTCCTTGCCAAAAACGGCGAGCTCATGCAGGAATTTGGAAAAAAGCTTGCAAGAGCCTGGGAGCTTTGTAAAGAAGCAAATATCCGTTATGAAGATTATATAGACAGAGTGCTTTGCCTTCCGCGTAATACCGAAAAGGAAATACGCAAGGTTTCTGCAGCTGATATTAATCCTGCAATCGGTTTTGATAATATGAAGGTTGTTGCTTCTGTAAAAAAGAAGGATGATCGTGCCGCTGTTGAGCAGGAATTTATGAATGGCGGAAAATCTCCTGCCTCTGTACGAGAAATGATGAAGCAGCAGGCAGCAAAAGCTAAAGGGGAAGATCCTAAAACTAAACTGGAACGTGAAAAAAGCAGGCTTGAAAAAACAATTGCCCAGCTTACTCAGCGTCTTGAATATGTGGAGGAAAGTCTTGCGAATATGTAGTCGTGTTTCTGTTGCAGCTTTGACAGCAGTTTTGATTCTGACTGCCGGTTCAAATGTTTTTGCACAGTCTATGGAAATGCCTTCCATTTCATCTATTACAATGCCAGAGATGCCTTCTATTTCTGCACCAACAATGGATGGAAAATTTTATAAGCCTTCTGTTCCTCAGCATTATACACCGTCTGCTTCGACAAAGGATAATTCAACTTCAGAAACAAAATCAACAGAGGCTGTGCTTTCTGATGCAACTACAACCGATGATCTTTTATTGACGCTGCTTACAAATTCAAATCTTCTTACTGCTTCAGATATTTCTGGGCTTTATGACACAGGCTCTTTTGATACTCTTTCTTCTCTTTCCGGGATAACAGGTACAAGCCTTAATACATCAAATCTTTCGACAACACTTTTACTGCGCGAAATTCTTCAGGAACTAAATGAACTTAAGGTAGAACAAAAAACTGCTGGTGCTGCTCAACAGGAAGTTTATGCTGCAAAGATTCAGGATTCAGAAACCTTCAGAACCAGAAATCCTTCTATTTTGAGATTTAAGATAAATAATTACAGCATAAAGGATTCTCTTACCGAAACCTTCTTTAGCGAGCCTGAACCTGATGGTTCATTTCTTCTTACTGCCGACCGCAAATATTTTTTGAATAACAAAAGCTGTACCGAAACCTTCTATATGCTTTTTACGGCTGTAAAGAGCAACGGCAGTACAACAACATTTTCTGTAACTCCATCAATTGCGCAGGGAACAGAAAATAAAGGCTCTTATGTTTATAAGCTTTGTCAGTGCAAGAATATAACTGCCGAAAAAACAGGAAATCTTGTTGTAGTTCATTATAATGATAATGATATTTCGGCAGATCTTCTGCTTGATATTGATAAATAAATCTTGGGGTCCCTGAATGGAGTGGGGTCCCTGAGCCTGTCGAAGGGAGTGGTGATTAAATGAGTGCCATTTTAGAACAAGGAATAAAAGCAACAGTGCCAGGACTTGAGAATGAAGCCCGCGCTTCCATTGTGCTTAAAATGGAACAGTACATAAAAGAAATCATTTTATTTAATTCTGCCTATAATCTTACAAATACCTCTGAACATGATGAACTTGTAATTCGGCATATTCTTGATTCGCTTGCGGGGTATGAGGTCATTAAAAATGCTGTAAGCAGTCTTTCTGGCGGGGACTCTTCTGTTGTTATCGGCGATATTGGGTCTGGAGGAGGGCTCCCGGGGAT
This sequence comes from Treponema sp., assembly GCA_017963165.1. The sequence continues at coordinate 46,145 of JAGCTZ010000116.1, read as the reverse complement.
TCCACTTGCGGCTGCATTTTTTACCGAGGATTCTATAAAGTTTAAGCTTGTTGAGCGTATGGAAAAGCGCTGTTCTTTTCTGGAAAACTGTTGTGCCCTGCTTGGACTTAAAAATACAGAAGTTTTGAATCTTCAGGCAGAACAGGTGCCGGCAGAAAGCTTTGATGTAATAACTTTCCGTGCGTTCAGACCTCTTGATGCAAAAATGACAAAAACTCTTTTACGAATGGTAAAAAAGGGTGGTGCCATTTGTGCCTATAAAGCAAAGCTGGCAAATATAAAGGAAGAAATGGAAGGAATTAAAAATCTTGTTCCGCAGTATGAGGTTTTGCCTCTTGCTGTTCCGGGACTTGAAGATTCCGAAAGAAATATGGTGGTAATCCGCCGCGGTTCCTGACGAAATAGGGGTTCCTGACGAAATAGGGGTTCCTGACGAAATAGGGGTTCCTGAGCTTGTCGAAGGATGTCTTTGAGAATCGCTGACGGAGCAATCCACGGAAAAGGAGAAATTATGTTACTACACAAAATAAAGAACAAAATAGACAACGCAACAGACAAAAATCGTACTCCTGCTCAGGTTGTTGTTCAGGATGTTGTTGCCGTAAAAAAAGGGGAGAGGGTTTTGATAATCGCAAATCCTCAGACAAATGAGATTGCACAAGATCTTTTTACAGCAAGTGCCGAAGCAGGTGGACTTCCAACTCTTGTTTTTCAGCCTGATAAAACAAGCTTTGATAATGCTAATCCAGAAGTACTTGCTGCAATTGCAACAGAACCGGAGGTTTGTTTTTCTATCTCGAATATAAAGCTTGGAAAAGATCCGGCTGCAACTGCAAATCCATATAAGGCAGAAGACGGACAGGAATATACACATATTTTTGATTATCTTATGGATGGCAAAAAAAATATGCGTGGTGCCTGGACTCCAGGAATCACTGTAGATATGATGAATCGTACTGCTGCAATAGATTACAAGGAGCTTGGTGAACGCTGCAAAAAATTGGACGAGCTTTTTAAAGGTGCCGTCACAGTTTTTGTAACAGCTCCTGGTGGAACAGACATTAAGATTCCAATTAATAACCGAAACCTTATGGCCGATGACGGTGATTTTACAAAGCCTGGAACTGGTGGTAACATTCCAGCCGGCGAAGTATTTATAAGTCCTGTAGTGGGTGGTTCCGAAGGTGTAATTGTTTACGATGGTTCTATGACCTTTGCCGATGGAGATTCTATTCTTGAAACTCCAATTACCTGTACTGTAGAAAAAGGTCTTGTAAAGACAATAGAAGGTGGAGCCGAAGCCAAGAGACTTTTAAAAACAATTACCGAAGCAGAACAACGTGCTGTTGCTTATGAAAAAGAAAAGAAGCTTCCGCAGGGGCAGGGTGCAGTTTACAAAAAGAATGCCCGCAATATTGGTGAACTTGGAATTGGTTTAAATCCTGCTGCTCAGATTACAGGAAATATGCTGGAAGATGAAAAAGCTTTCCATACCTGTCACTTTGCAATCGGCGAAAATTATGATAATGATGCGCCTAGCCTTATTCATCTTGATGGAGTTGTGCGTGATCCGACAATTACACTAGAATATGGAGATGGAAGCAAAAAACAGATTCTTGTAAAAGGGGTGTTGCAATAATTTTATGAAAAGAAAAATTTTCATCATCATTTTGTTAATTGCCATCTCTCTTACTGGCTGCGCAAAATCAAAAACTGCAACTGCAACTCAGACACAACAAGCCGTAACAAATGAAACTGTAGTTGTGGCTACAGAACCTGCGCGTCTTGATCCCGAAATTGAAAAGCTTAATCGTGTACTTGTAAGTATGTCTGACCGTTGCAAGGCCGCAATTCCAAACGGAGATCCAAACGAATTTTTAGCAGATCTTCACAAAGTTTTAGAGATAGAAAAAGCATTCCCTAAGGATGATTTAAGTCTTTACTATTTAATAGATAAAACTCACAAGGTTAGTGCCGACTACGAACCGACACATTTACGAAAACTTGTTCAGAATGATGATTACATTATAAACAAAACGACTTTAGCCTTGCGCGAAGATGCAGCCGATGCACTTGCCGAAATGGGACGCGCCGCTAAAAAAGATGGAATTACGCTTGATGTTAGTTCCACCTACCGTTCTTACGAAACACAGGAACGCACGTTTAATTACTGGGTTAGTGTAGACGGGCTTGAAGAAGCAGAAAGAGAATCTGCACGCCCGGGAACAAGCCAGCATCAGCTTGGCGCCGCAGTAGATTTTGGAAATATAGAAGATTCTTACGCTTTGACAGACGGTTGTAAATGGCTTAATGCACATTCTCAGGAATACGGCTGGAGCTTAAGCTTTCCACAAGGCTACGAAGATGTTACAGGTTATCGCTGGGAATGCTGGCACTTCCGCTACATAGGTATAGAAGCCTGCAAGTTCCAGAAAAAATGGTTCAGTGACATTCAGCAGTTTATGTTTGAATTTATTGATGCCTGGAAGAATATGAATTAGCCCCGACCCTTCGACAGGCTCATGGGCCCCTGTCATTGCTTCCATATTTCAGGACTGATGTTTAAATCATCAAGAATTTTCGGAAAGGTCTTTTTTTCAGAGGTTCCTTCTTTTTTTACCGCCCTTATAAGCACGTTTTTAGGTGTGTGTTCTTCGTCAATAAACTCAAGCAGCTGAACTTTGTAGCCCTGTTGTTCAAGCCATTCAGCGCGCAAAGCATCGGTTAAAATTGATGAAAATTTTTCACGCAGCAATCCGTGTTTAAGAATTGGTTCCAGCGGAGAATCCGGCTGCTTTATTTTTCCTTTACGGTTGTTTGTAATCTGTGTATTTATCTGATGCTGGCAGCATGGCACACTTAAAATTGCTTTTGCATTTCGGTCAACGGCATATTGCAGTGCAAAATCTGTTGCAGTATCGCAGGCATGCAGTGTCATTACAATATCAGGATTTTTACTGCCTGAATAATCACTGATGTTTCCTACGCAGAAATTGATATTTTTAAGCCCCAGCTTTTCTACCGTCTGATTACAAAAATCGATTACGTCTTTTTTAAGGTCCAGTCCTTCTATCTGGCATGGGATATGCTTTATTTCTGTCAAAAAATAATGAACTGCAAAGGTTAAGTACGATTTTCCGCAGCCAAAATCAGCAATGCGGACGGGTTCTTCCTCTGTAATAACAGAAGGTAAAACATCATCAACAAACTCTAAAAATCTGTTTATCTGTCTGAATTTGCTATAACGGGAAGCAACAACTTTTCCCTCTGAAGTCATAACTCCAAGCACCACAAGAAATGGTACAGCTATGCCTTCTTTAATGATGTAGTTTTTATCCTGTGCAGTAGAAATCTCAGAAATTTTGGTCGGCGAATCAAGTTTTTTTGCAATTCTTGTAATTTTTCCTTTTTTATTACCCAGAATAGTTATTTCTTCACTGTCAGTGCGTTCAATACAATTCTTAAAAGTTGTTCCAGCATGCTTTTTTATAAATTCATCAAGTTCAATTTCCGTAAAATGCTTATGGAACACCTGTTTTTCGGTAAACATTTCTCCAAAATAACCTGTCTTTCCTGCGGAATTTTCAATTTTGACTTTAATTTTCTTATATTCTCTTCCCAGAACAGCTTCTACAGAAGAATCTGGTTTAGAAAAAGTCATAGAAAGAATCATATTTTAGCCCTCGACATATAGTATACCTTTTTCATAAAAATTGTTATACTATGTTCCTATGGCTAAGACAATCGTTTTTGTAAATCAAAAAGGCGGCGTAGGCAAAACAACTTCCGCAATAAATATTGGTGCATACATCGCACTTGCAGGTAAAAAGGTTCTGCTTGTAGACTTTGACTCACAGGGAAATATGTCCAGTGGTGTTGGAGTTTCTAAGGAAAAACCTACTGTTTATGAACTGCTTGCCGGTACCTGTACACCTGATGCTGCCGTAAAAAAGTCTTCGATACCTAATCTTGACGCAATCAGTGCTTCTATCGATTTGTCTGGTGCCGCAATTGAGCTTGTAGAACAGGAAAACTGGGAATACTATCTTAAAAATGCACTTGCTCCATTTCAGAGTAAATATGATTATATTCTTATAGACTGTCCGCCATCTCTTGGTATTCTTACAATGAATGGTCTTGCAGCTGCAGATTCTGTGCTGGTTCCTATGCAGTGTGAATATTTTGCTCTTGAAGGAATTACTTTGCTGCTTCAAACAATTCAGAAGGTTCAGAAAGGAATTAATCCAAAGCTTACAATCGGCGGAATATTTTTTACTATGTACGATTCACGCACACGTCTGGCTCAGGATGTTGTGCTTCAGGTTAAATCATATTTTAAGGATGTTGTTTTTAATACAATTGTTCCACGCAATGTTCGTCTTTCAGAAGCGCCTTCGCATGGACTTCCTATCTGTAAATATGATCCTACCTGTTTAGGTGCAAAAAGTTATGAAAAATTGGCAGAAGAGGTAATCCGTCGTGGCTAAAAAGGCATTGGGTAAAGGCCTTGGAGCTTTGATTAAAGAGAATCCAGAGGCAAATGAAGAATTTCTGATTTCTACGGGACTTGGACTTCATAGTGTTCAGGTTGCAAAAGGTGGCAGACCAGCTAATGTTCCTGCGTGCATAGAAGTAGATAGTGACGGTGGTCTTTGGTGTGATGTAAATATGCTCAAGCCAAACCCAAAACAGCCTCGTATTGATTTTAATCAAAAACAACTTGAAGAGCTCTGTGATTCAATTAAGCAGAACGGAATTTTACAGCCAATAATTATTGAACCGGTTGAAAATAAGGAAAATGAATTTTATATAATTGCCGGAGAACGTCGTACCCGCGCTGCAAAAATGGCAGGTTTGGATAAAGTTCCGGTTCAGCTCCGTAAGTTTGATGACCAGCAGAAGCTTGAATATGCCCTTATCGAAAATATTCAGCGTGCTGATTTGAACCCTATAGAAGAAGCAACTGCTTATTATAATCTTATTCAGATGGGTGATCTTACTCAGGATGAAGTAGCAAAGCGCGTTGGTAAAAATCGTTCAACTGTTGCCAACTCAATCCGTTTGCTCAAGCTTCCTGATGATATTAAAAAATCTCTTATTACAGGACAAATTTCCAGTGGTCATGCCCGCGCACTTTTAATGGTAAAAAATGATGCCGATATGCGCGTTCTTTTTGGAAAGATTGTAGGAACAGGTCTTTCTGTCCGCGAATGTGAATCTCTTGCCGAAATTTACAACAATGGTGGTCGCGCCGTTCCTAAAAAAGTTGAAAAGAAAAAATCCCGTAAAGATCCTGATGTTGCAATTTTTGAACAAGACCTCCGCAATCTTTTTGGTGTAAAAGACGTAAATTTCAAAGGCGACACCACCAAAGGTTCAATCGAGATTAAGTTTAATTCTAAAACTGATTTTGATAGGATTTATGAAGTGTTGCTAGGTGATAAATAGATTTATAAAGGAGCCCTTTGCTTCGACATGCTCAGCACAAGCTAGCTCAGGGACCCCATGTAAACTCTACATCTCCAGGAATGCTTTGTATCCTTCGAAAATCTGACAGATATCTTCTTTAGAAACAATTTCCCAAGGGGCATGCATGCTCAAAACTGCAACGCCGGCGTCAAGAACATTCATTCCGTATTTTGCGGCATGATAGGCAATTGTTCCGCCGCCACCCTGATCAACTTTTCCAAGCTCTGCCATCTGATAGGTAACACCAGCTTTGTCCATACAGTTGCGGATTGCTGCAATGAATTCCGGATTTGCATCGCTGGCACCTGATTTTCCGCGGCTGCCTGTGTATTTCTGGAAAGCAATTCCGCCACCAAGAACAGAAGCGTTTTCTTTATCAAAAAGTCCTGCGTTCATAGGGTCGTAAGCAGCATTTACATCAGAAGAAAGCATACTTGAATTTGCAAGACATCGACGGAGTGAAATCTCGCTGTAACTGCTGCTGGCTTTATCGATAAGCTCTGCAACCATGTTTTCAAAAAGGTTAGAAGCCATGCCTGTTGCACCAACACTGCCGATTTCTTCTTTGTCTACACAAAGGCAGCATGCAGTGCGCTTTAGTTTTTTTCCATCTGCAGAAACCTGTAAAAGAGCGGCAGCAGAAGTAAATGCACAGGAACGGTCATCCTGCCCATAAGCAAGAATAAATGAACGGTCTAAACCAAGATCTCTTGCGGCACCTGCTGGAACAATTTCGAGCTCTGCAGATTCAAAATCCTTTTCATCGATATCATATTTTTCTTTAAGAAGCTTGAGTATGAGCTTTTTGCTGCGTTCTTTTTCTTTTGATTCTTTAGTGTCTTTGGAATCTTTTTCCTTTTTAGTAGGAATGCAGGAGCCCATTATTACATCAAGGTCTTCGCCTTTTATAAAATCGCTTGCTTTATCCTTCATCTGATCCTGTGCAAGGTGTGGCAGAATATCAGAAATGCAGAAAACAGGATCATCGGACGATTCGCCAATGACAACTTTTGCAGTGCTGCCGTCCTTTTTGCAAACAACTCCGTGAATTGCAAGCGGAAGTGTTGTCCACTGATATTTTTTGATTCCACCGTAATAATGTGTGTTCAAATATGTAATGTTATCTTTTTCATAAAGCGGATTCTGCTTTGCATCAAGGCGAGGGGAGTCTATGTGTGCGCCAAGAATATTCATTCCGTTTTCTAAAGGCTCTGTTCCCAGCTGAAAGAGGGCAATTGCCTTATTCATTTTTACTATATAAACTTTGTCGCCGGCTTTGAGTTTTTTACAGGCTGTGAGGTCCTTATAACCTGCCTTTTTTGCCATTTCGACAAGCTGATCAACACATTCGCGTTCAGTTTTTCCGTTATCCAGAAATTTTTTGTAGTTTTCAATAAGTTTTGTAGTAGTGTTCATATTTTTCTTCCTTTTGTTATTTAAATATAACCAAGAAAGGTTTTTATAACAAGTGTTTTTTATTCAAAAAAATGGTAAGGGGTTCTAAAATTCAGGGCTTCCGCATTATAAAACTTTACTGTTGAAACTATGAAAAAATGCGGAGTGGGGGTGTGTAAGGCCGCTGGCGGCCGTTGTTCTATAGCAGACCGTTAAAAAAATTGCGAAAGCAATTTTTAGGTCTACTTACTTGACGGGGGCGTTACGGGGGTGTCCCCCGTTAGAAGGGGAAGACTTTCCCCCCCACGGGAGCATTTTTTCATACTTCTAAATTCAATTTTTTATAATGCGGATCCCAGATTTGGCATCTGCCTCCTATCTTGATTTTTATTATGAATCGTTTTACTATTCGTTTATATGATTACCTTAAAAGAACTTGCCGTAGAATGTGGTGTTTCAATTGCGACAATATCAAACATTTTGAACGGTAAATCAAACGTTTCTGAAAAAACGAAACAACGTGTTTTAAAAGTTATTGAACAAACAGGTTATAAACCTAATTACATGGCAAGAACTCTTCGTGCACACAAGACTAATACTGTTGGTCTTATTATTGACGATATTGGTGCATTCAGTTCTCCTAATCTTATCGAAGGCGTGCTTAATCTGCTGGAAGCACAAGGTTATAAGGCAATCATAGAAACTTTGCGGCTTTATTCTAAATGGAGCAATAAACCTGATTCTGCTGAATATGGAAAGGCTGTTCGCGAATCTGTTGACGAAATGCTTTCTATAAAAGTTGACGGTATTATTTTTATTGCGGCACATGCCCACGATATTGAATACTTTCCGAAGGGACTTGATGTACCTATTGTAATTGCTTACGCTTACCAGACTGATAACAGTATCCCTGCAATAAAGATTGATGACTTTGAATCTTCTTATATAATGACAAAGCACCTTATTGAAAAAGGTCATAAGAAAATTGCCATTGTTGGTGGTGGTGTAAACGATCGTCATGAACAGGATCGTCTTGAAGGCTTTGAAAAGGCTATGACCGAAGCTTCGCTTCCTGTAGACAAAGAACTTTTTGAGCTTGGTTACTGGAGTCGCGAAGGTGGTAAAGAAGCCTGCAGCAAGTTGTTCAAAAAATCAACCGATTTTACCTGCATTTTCTGTTTTAATGATCTTATGGCAGCCGGCGTTTATGATTATCTTTACGAAATTGGCAGACAGCCGGGCAAGGATTATGCTGTAGCAGGCTTTGATAACCGTGAAATGAGTGACTATCTTACTCCTGCGCTTACTACTATGGAAATTCCGCTTGAAGAAATTGGTCATGAGGCTGCAGAAGTTCTGTTAAAAAAGATAGACGGCATAGAAATCGATAATAATGATATTAAGATTCCGTGCCGCCTTATTAAACGTCAGTCTGTATAAAGCTGTATAAATCTGTATAAAGTTCAAAAAGTTTTTATTTCATCATTCCATCGGATTTTCAATTCCTTCCTTGAAAAGAATAAAATCCTTAAGCTTTAAGAAGTAAGTTGAATCAATCTCCTGACGTGATGAACTTTCACTTATTACCGGAACAACTACATTGTATACTGTGCTTGTGTAGCCTTGTGCCGAAATTTCAAAGGTAAATGCAAATTTTTTCTGTTCTCCTTCCTTTTCTGCCGGGATTGATTTTGCCCAGAACGAGAAGGTTCCGTGTGTACTTTTGAAGGTTGTATAAGGGTTGCTCCAGGTTTTATCAATCATTTCAACAAGCTTTCCGTCCATCTTTATTGTTACAAAGGCGCCTGTAATAGGTTCAAAGGTAGAGCCATCAAGAATTGTTCCTGTGAAGGTCGGGAAATTAAAGGAAGGTTTGTTATCTGCAACAACAGAGCATTCTTTTCTATCATTTGTATGGAAAGGTCTTTTTGTAGAACTTACTGTTCTCATTCCTTCAAGGATAAGCGCGTTTACATCTGCCATAAATTGCTTATTGTTAAGGGTTTCCGAAGCATGAGTAACTCCACGTCCAGAAACAATATACTTTGGTGGTATTCGATTAAGAACATAACTGACTGTGTCCAGACGGCAATTTTTACAATCGCAGGAAAGCCATGCAGCTTTTGCGTCTTTTACCTGTTCATACATTAAATCAACATTTTGAATAACTAGGTCTTCCATCAAATTATGTACATTCATAGCATATTCCTTTAAAAATGATATACCTATATTATAAATGCAAAATGTGTTATTCGCAAATAAAAAAAACTATGGTATGAGCTTTGTAAGAGTGTGATCTTTTTGCCGCCAGTTTTTGTCGACTTTTACCTGCAGATCAAGCTCTATCTTCTGAATATAAATCTGACTAAGCTTTTTGAGTGCAGCAACCCTTATTTCCTTGATTTTGGATGCACCTTTTCCTATTACAATTCCCTTCTGGCTTTCGCGTTCAACACATAAAAAGGCACGAATCCACAGTTTTTTGCCTTCATTCCGGTGTTCTACATCTGCTACCTGAACATAAACGGCATGAGGAATTTCATCTGACAGCCGGTTGATTGCTTCGCCACGAATAATTTCGCAGATACGGAAGGTAAGATCCTGGTCTGTATAAAGTTCTTCGTCGTAAACAGGGGCTCCTTCGGGCGAAATATCGTATAAAGCCTTAAGAACTTCGTTAATTCCAATGTCTTTTTCGGCAGACATTTCCAGAATTCGTTCCTCTGGTATGCCCGGAAGCACTGTTTTTATAAAGCTCCTTACGGCTTTTGGTTTTGAGCCTGGTAAATCTGTTTTATTTATTGCCGCAACTGTTTTATCCTGAAGCTTTTCAAGGAGTTTTGCTGTTAGTATTTCTTCGTCGCCAGGTTGTCTTGTGGAATCTATTACATAAAGTACACAGTCAATTCCTTCGAGCTGACTTTCGGTAACATTGCGCAGCCTTAGATTAAGTTTTTTGTCTGATTCATGATAGCCTGGTGTATCAATAAAAATGAGCTGCCCGAACGAGGTGTTTACAATTCCTTTGATTGCGTTGCGTGTTGTCTGTGGTATTGGAGACACAATGCTTACCGGTTCCTGACATGCTGTATTTAAAAAAGTAGATTTTCCTGCAGAAGGACGACCGATTATCGCAACAACGGCAGTTTTCAATTTTTCAGTTTCTTCCATAGTTATATTGTACCATATACTATCACCTCTTTACTATTCCCTATCACATAAATTATATGCTATTATATACACATGCCCGATATAGTGACAAAAAATGGATCGCCGGCCGTTTTGGGAGCTTCTATTACTGCAGCCGGTGTTAATTTTGCAATTTTCAGCAGAGATGCTCGTTCGGTAAGCCTCTGCCTTTTTGATTCAGACAAGGCAAAGCAGCCGTATGCTGTTATACCTTTTGATTCTGTTGCAAACCGAACCGGTGACATCTGGCATATTGAACTTTGCGGGGCTAAAGAAGGAAGCCTTTATCTTTACAAGGTTGATGGTCCTTATGAGCCAACCCGAGGACTTCGATTTAATCCAAATAAATATCTTTTTGATCCATACGCAAAAGCTTTTACAACCGGCTCTGTTTTCCGTTCTTATAATGCACAGCATAAACAGGGATTTTCTGCAAATGAAGGCGGTGAGCTGCGAGACCTTTCTGATTTTCCTAAATGCGTTGTTATTGATGATGCTTTTGACTGGGAAGGGGACAGACCTCTTAATTATCCACTTGAAAAAACAATAATATACGAAACTCATCTTAAGGGCTTTACAGCTTCTGCTTCTTCCGGAATTGCTCCGGAAATTGCCGGTACTTATAAAGGCTTTGCTCAAAAAGCAGGTTATCTTAAAGAACTTGGTGTTACTTCTGTCGAGTTGCTTCCTGTTTTTGAATTTGATGAAAATGAAAATGCAAATTCTAACCCTAAAACAGGTAAGACTCTTGTAAATTATTGGGGTTATTCAACAATCGGATTTTTTGCTCCTAAAACAACGTATGCTGCAGATAAAACGCCGGGTGGTCCTGTTCGCGAATTTAAGCAGATGGTAAAGGAGCTTCATAAGGAAGGAATCGAAGTTATTCTTGATGTTGTTTACAATCATACTGCCGAAGGTAATGAACGAGGTTATACTTTTGAATTCCGTGGTCTTCAGAATGATGTTTATTATGCGCTTCCGCCAAATGACAAGCAGTATTATATGAACTTCAGCGGTTGTGGAAACAGTGTTAATTGCAATCATCCGGTTACGGCACAGTTTATTATTGATAGTCTTCGTTACTGGGTTTTGAATATGCATGTAGACGGCTTCCGTTTTGATCTTGCTTCTATTTTGACGCGTGGACCTAATGGTGCGCCTATTCCTTATGATATGCCTTCATTAACAGCAGCAATAAGTCTTGATCCTGTTCTTGCAAATACAAAGATTATTGCGGAGCCGTGGGATTGTGCAGGCTTGTATCAGCTTGGAGGATTTCCTGGTGGTTCCTTCGCAGGCGAAAACCGATGGTCCGAATGGAATGGTCGGTTCCGTGATGATATACGCCGTTTTATCCGTGGTGATGATAATGCTTCAACTGCGGCAGCAACCCGTATTGCAGGAAGTTCAGATTGTTATAATCATTCTGGACGTGCACCAACTGCTTCCATTAATTTTGTTACTGCTCATGATGGTTTTACGCTGAATGATCTTGTTACTTATAATCATAAGCATAACGAAGAAAACGGCGAAGAAAATCGTGATGGTTCTGATGATAATTTGAGCTATAATCATGGTTTTGAAGGGGAGTGTACAAATCCTAAGATTCAGGCACAGCGTCTGCGTAAAATAAAGAATTATCTTGTTTATCTGTTTGTTTCGCAGGGTGTGCCTATGCTGCTTGGCGGAGATGAAATGAGGCGTACCCAGGGCGGAAATAATAATGCTTACTGCCAGGATAATGAAATAAGCTGGATTGACTGGTCACTTACCAATAAGAATGAAGGGCTTGTGCGCTTTACAAAAAATCTTATTGCTTACCGTAAGCTGCATCCGGTTTTTACACGTACAAAGTTCTTTTCTGACTGCTATGACAAAAATACAGTTCCAGAAATTGTCTGGTATGATATGAATTCAAAGAATCCAGACTGGAGTAAACAGAAACGTTTTCTTGCGTTTAAACTGAATGGTTCTGGTGCCGGTGATAATGATTTTTACGTTGCAACTAATACAGATATTTATGATCTTACAATAACCTTACCTGCTCTTGCGGATGGACGAAAATGGCATCTTGTTGCAGATACATCTTTACCGGGTATAGAAGATATTTTTGAACCCGGAAAAGAAGAGCTGCTGCGGGAACAGCGACGTTACGTTCTGCTTTCCGGGGCAACGGTAGTCCTTATAGGAAAGTAATAATTTATTGTAGTGATTTATAGTAATGATTTATGGTGGTTTCGATAAAATCGGCCACCATTTTTTTTGTTTTCTCTTGACATTCTTGTTAGATTTCACTAACTTATTTGTTAGTTAGATTAAACTAACGAGAGGTTTAAAATGCCTTTAACTATGGCCGGACAAGACGAACAATTCTTGATCAAAAAAATCAATGGAAAAGAAGAAATAAGACGTTTTCTGGAGAATCTTGGGTTTGTTGCAGGAGCCCAGGTTTCTGTGGTCTCAAAAATCAGCGGTAATGTAATAGTCCAAATAAAAGACAGCAGGGTAGCCATAAGCCGCGAGATGGCACAGAAGATTATTGTATAAAATGCATTTCCGGGGTTCCTGAACTTGTCGAAGGAGGCCCGGAAATCTGTCATATAGGAGATATCAATGACATTAAGAGAAGTTAAAAAAGGGCAGACTGTTACTGTTCTTAAGTTGAATGGCGAAGGTGCGGTAAAACGCCGCATCATGGATATGGGAATTACCAAGGGTACAGAAATCTTTGTACGTAAGGTTGCACCACTTGGTGATCCTGTTGAAGTTACAGTTCGTGGTTACGAGCTTTCTGTCCGCAAGGCAGATGCAGAGATGGTAGAGGTGAAGTAAATGATTAAGATTGCTTTAGCTGGAAACCCTAACTCGGGAAAAACTACGCTTTTTAATGTACTCACAGGTTCAAATCAGTTTGTTGGAAACTGGCCTGGAGTAACAGTTGAAAAAAAAGAAGGTAAACTCAAAGGTCACAAAGATGAAGTTGTGATAATGGACTTGCCTGGTATTTACTCTTTGTCTCCATATACATTGGAAGAAGTTGTTAGTCGTGACTATCTTGTAAAGGAACGCCCTGATGCAATTTTGAACATTGTTGACGGTACAAACCTTGAAAGAAACCTTTATCTTACAACACAGCTTGCCGAACTTGGTATTCCTATGGTAGTTGCAGTTAACATGATGGATGTTGTTAAAAAGAACGGCGACAAAATTCATATTGATCAGATGGAAAAAGAACTTGGTTGTCCTGTTGTAGAGATTTCTGCTTTGAAGGGAACAGGTTGTCTCGAAGCTGCAGAAATAGCAGTAAACAAAGCAAACGATAAAAAGCCAATGATGTACAAACATCGTTTTGAAGGTTGCGTTGAACATGCTCTTGCTCATATTGAAGAAGCAATTGTTCATGATTTACCTGAAGAACAGCACCGCTGGTATTCTGTTAAGCTTTTTGAACGCGATGAAAAAGTTATTAAGGCTCTTGGGGTTTCAGAAGAAAAGCTTAGTCATATCGAAGCAGATATAAAATCTTGCGAAGCAGAACTTGATGATGATTCAGAATCAATTATTACAGCAGAACGCTATAAGTATATTGAATCAATCATCAAAAACTGCGTAACAAAAAAGAACCGCACAAAGCTTTCTGTTTCAGACAAGATTGACCGCGTTGTAACAAATCGCTGGCTTGCACTTCCAATTTTTGCTGTTGTTATGTGGCTTGTTTATTACGTTTCTATGGTAACAGTTGGTGCTGCTGCAACAGATTGGGCTAACGATGGACTTTTTGGTGACGGATATCACCTTTTTGGAATTGGAACTGCCGCTTACGAAGAAGCTGCCGAAGAATTTGGTGACAGTGCCGCAATTCTTGAGGCTTATGAAAACGGCGATGTTACTTATGTTGTAGTTGATGACGAAACAATGGAAGTTTCTGATCCAATCGACATTACTTCTGACATGGTAGCCGAAGCTAACGAAATGGTAGAAAAATATGGCGAAGAAGGTCCGGACCCTGCAGACTATGGTGTATGGGTTCCTGGTATTCCTGCTGTTATCGGAAGCGGACTTGAAGCAATTGGATGTGCAGACTGGCTTAGCGGTTTGATCCTTGACGGTATTGTTGCCGGTGTTGGTGCTGTACTCGGATTTGTTCCTCAAATGCTCGTACTGTTTATCTTCCTTGCGTTCCTGGAAGCATGTGGTTATATGGCTCGTATTGCATTTATTCTTGACCGTATCTTCCGTCGCTTTGGACTTTCGGGAAAATCATTCATTCCTGTTCTTATTGGAACTGGTTGTGGTATTCCTGGTATTATGGCCTGCCGTACAATCGAAAATGAACGAGACCGCCGTATGACAATCATGACAACAACCTTTATTCCTTGTGGCGCTAAGATTCCGTTTATTGGTCTTGTTGTAGGTGCTATTTTTGGTGGAAACGCATGGCTTGCTGCTGGTTCATACTTTATTGGTATGGCTGCAATTATTTGTTCTGGTATTATTCTTAAAAAGACAAAACCATTTATGGGCGAAGTTGCACCATTTGTTATGGAACTTCCAAGCTATCACTGGCCAACCTTTGGAAATGTTATGCGCTCAATGTGGGAACGCGGATGGTCATTCATCAAAAAAGCCGGAACAATTATCCTGCTTTCTACAATCGTAATCTGGTTCCTTTCATTCTTTGGTTGGGTAGACGGCGGTTTTGGAATGCTCGAAGAAGATCAGATGGACTGCAGTATCCTTGCAAAACTTGGTAGTGCACTTGCCTGGATTTTTGCTCCAATCGGTTGGGGTAACTGGCAGGCAGCCGTTGCTTCTATTACAGGTCTTGTTGCTAAGGAAAACATTGTTGGTACAATGGGTATTCTTTACGGCGGCGAGTCAACCTGGGCTAACATGGCTGCAGCATTCACTGCACCTGCAGGTCTTTCATTCCTGATTTTCAACCTCTTGTGTGCTCCTTGTTTTGCCGCAATTGGTGCAATCAAGCGCGAAATGAACAGCCGCAAATGGACCTGGGCTGCAATCGGTTGGGAATGTGGTTTTGCCTACGTTGTTTCCTTTGTAGTTTATCAGTTTGGAAGCATGTTTACAGGTGCTGGAAATATATTCGGATTTATTCTTGCCATTCTGGTTTTGGCAGCGTTCGTTTGGGCGTTGTTTAGAAAGCCTAAGGCAATTGTAAAATAAAAGAAAAGGAGGCATACAATGGGAACGATCATCATTTCACTCATACTCATAGTTATTGTTGCTATTGTCATTGCCTCCATGATAAAAGACAAACGCAACGGCCGTCATCCCTCCTGTGGCGGCAGCTGCGGTTCCTGTCATTGTGCTTCCTGTGCTGGAAAAAGCGCCTGTCACCAGTATTCTACAAGTAAATAAAAAGTTGAAAATCCACTAATTATACGCTAAAATTATTTCATTCATAAAAAGTAAACTCGATTTTTAATAGGAGACTTTTTAAATGGAATTTGACAAAGAACAATTCAAAGAAAACCTTTCTGCACGTTTGCGCCGTCAATACGGAAAGGATATTTCGCAGGCAAACAAGCATGACCTTTTTGATGCTGTTTCTGCCAGTGCAATAGAAATCATTATGCCAAACTGGATGGCAACCCGCGCAGAATACGATAAAAAACCTGTAAAACAGCTTTACTATCTTTCTGCAGAATTCCTTATGGGACGTGCCCTTAGCAATAACCTTATAAATGCAGGAATCAAAGATTCTGTAAAAGAAGTTCTTCAAGAAATGAATATCGATTTTGATATGATTGAAGATGAAGAGCCTGATGCTGGTCTTGGAAATGGTGGTCTTGGACGACTTGCTGCCTGCTTCCTTGATTCTCTTGCTACTCTTGATTATCCTGGACACGGCTACGGAATCCGCTATGAATATGGTATGTTTGAACAGCGCGTAGAAGACGGCTATCAGGTTGAATATCCTGATAACTGGCTTGCACACCGCGATCCTTGGGAAATCAAACGTTCTGACCTTGCAGTTACAGTTAAGTTTGGCGGAAACATCTGCTATGGAAAAACTCCAGATGGTCAGCCACGCTTTTATATAGAAAACGCAGAGGAAGTTACTGCAACTCCTTATGATATGCCAATTATTGGTTTTGGTACAAATACTGTAAATACACTTCGTTTGTGGCAGGCATCTTCACCAAACGGCTTTGATCTTCAGCTTTTCAACAACATGGAATATAACCGCGCAGTAGAACGCCAGAATAGTGCAGAAAATATCAGCCGTGTTTTGTATCCTAATGATAATGGTCCAAGCGGTAAGGCACTCCGCCTTAAGCAGCAGTACTTCTTCAGTTCTGCTTCGCTCCAGGATCTGGTACGTCACTATGTTGCAAACCATGGAACAGACTTTAGTCATTTTGCAGACTATCATGTAATTCAGCTCAATGATACACACCCTGTAGTTGCAATTCCTGAACTTATGCGCATCCTTTTGGATGACTACAATGTTGGCTGGGATGATGCCTGGAACGTTGTAACACACACCTTTGCTTATACTAACCATACAATTCTTGCAGAAGCTTTGGAAAAATGGCCAATCTCTATTTTCCAGGGATTGCTTCCACGTATCTACCAGATTGTAGAAGAAATCAACCGCCGTCTTGTAATTGAGCTTCGCCAGAAGTTCCCTAATGATTATTACAAGCACGAGCATATGGCAATCATCCACAACAACATGGTTTATATGGCCTGGATGGCAATTCATGCCTGCTTCAGCGTAAACGGTGTTGCTGCTCTTCATACAGAACTTTTGAAAACTGCAGAACTTAAAGACTGGTATGCAATTTATCCTCAGAAGTTTAATAATAAAACAAACGGTATTACACAGCGCCGCTGGCTTTTGAATGCAAACCCTCGCCTTAGTGATTTTATTACAACACGTATCGGTCACGGCTGGGAAAAGGATTTGAAGAAGCTTAAGGAGCTCGAAAAATTTGTTGATGATGAAGAATCTCTCAACGAACTTATCAAAATCAAGATGGAAAACAAGCAGGATCTTGCAGATTATCTTAAACATTCACAGAACGAATTCCTTGATCCTGAATCAATCTTTGATGTTCAGGTTAAGCGTCTTCATGAATACAAGCGCCAGCTTTTGAATGTTCTTCACATCATGTATCTGTACAATCGCCTGGTAGAAGAGCCTAACTTTGATCCTCCAGCACGTACATTTATTTTTGGTGCAAAGGCTGCAAGTGGTTACCGCCGTGCAAAGTCTATCATCAAACTGATTAACACTGTTGCCGACAGAATCAATAACGACCGCCGTGTTCGTGGAAAGATTCGTATTGTATTCGTAGAAAACTATCGCGTATCTGTTGCAGAAAAAATCTTCCCTGCTGCAGATGTTTCAGAACAGATTTCTACAGCCGGCTACGAAGCTTCCGGTACATCAAACATGAAATTCATGGTAAACGGAGCTTTGACACTTGGAACTATGGACGGTGCCAACATCGAAATCTTTGAAGAAGCTGGAAAAGAAAACGGCTTTGTATTCGGTCTTTTGACAGAAGAAATCAAGAAGATGGAAGCAGAGCATACATATAATCCTCAGGAATATATTGATTGTAATCCTGCTCTTGCAAAGGTTGTTGAACAGCTTGTTGACGGAACTTATGATCCGACACATCAGCTTTTCAAGGAACTTCACGACTCTCTCGTTTACGGTGTAGAAGGTCAGCGTCCTGATGTTTACTATGTTCTTGCTGACTTTGATTCATATTGCAAGGCACAGGAAAAGATTTCTGCTGCATATATAGACAGAAAAGCCTGGGCACGCAAAACTTTGATAAACATTGCTAACTCTGGAAAGTTCTCAAGCGATCGTACAATCGAAGATTACGTAAGAGATATCTGGAAGTTGAACAAGCTGGAAATAAAGTAAACAAACTGGTATGCGGCCCTTCGATAGACTCAGGGACCGCAAGAATCTTCAATTATATCTAGAGGGGCTTATTTGAATTTTTCAATAAGCTCCTCTCTTTTTTTTTAACGCCTATTTTTGAATAAAGACGGCTGGTGTAGTTTTCAACTGTACGTGGAGAAATAAAAAGCTTGTCGCAAATCTGTTTGTTTGATTTTTCCTGAAGCAGTGCTTCAAAAATGTTGCGTTCCTGTTTTGAAAGAAAGGTAGCGCAACCCTCAACGGCAATCTCTATATTCTTGGCGAAGATATTATCATAAATTCAATAAAAGTGATAGAATAACTTCATGAATAAAAAATCAGTTTCGCTTTTGGCAAGTGTAGGGCTTATTATTTGCGCCGCAATCTGGGGATTTGCATTTGTGGTTGTAAAGGACAGCCTTGATTATATTGGTGCTGTCTATATGATAGCTATAAGATATTCCATGGCAGCAATTGTCATGTCTTTGATTTTTATAAAAAAGTGGCGCTTGCTCAATAAGCAGTATATTAAGCATGGGCTATTATCTGGTTTGTTTCTTTATATTGGTTATACTTCGCAGACAATCGGATGTAATTTTACAACAGCTGGAAAAAATGCTTTTATTACAACTATATATGTAATCTTGGTTCCGTTTGTTGTGTGGATTGCTGAAAAAAAGCGTCCGGGGTGGTACGAATTTATTGCGGCTGTTCTTTCTCTTACTGGAATTGGGCTACTTGCACTTGGTACAGGCGATTCTGCAGGTCTTAATATAGGTGATATTTTGACTATGGTCTGCGGAGTGTTTTTTGTCCTGCATATTTACTGGACTGCAAAATACGGTGTTCAGGGTGATGATCCATTGTTCCTGACACTTCTGCAATTTGTAGTGTGTGCGATTGGCGGCTGGCTTCTGGCACCTTTTTATGACGGCGTGTTCCCTCTTGCAAGCCTGCAGAATCCTCGTGTAATTATTTCAATGCTCTATCTGGGACTTTTCAGCACCTTACTTTGCTTCTGTCTTCAGAATACAAGTTTGAAATACGTCAAGTCTTCGCTGGCGTCTCTTTTCTTAAGCTTTGAATCTGTGTTTGGAGTTTTGTTCAGCACACTGTTCCTGCACGAGCATCTAACAATACGTATGATTGCTGGTTGTGTGTTGATATTTGTTGCTGTAGTCCTGGCCGAAACTAAATTTGAATTTGTAAAGAAAAAATAAAGCGGGGCGTTACGGGGCGGCATTTGAGCCCCGTTCGAAGGGGTAGGGCGCAACGTAGTGCGACCGAGGGATTTATTATCGTACAAATCAGAAAAAATAGTCCACTGGACTGTTTTTTCTGATTTGTACAATCAATAATTTCCCCTCCTGTGTGCCTGAAAAAAAGCCCCCGGAAAACCGAGGGCTATAAGGAGTTTTCGACTTTTATTTATTGCTTTGGGTTATTAAAACAATGTTGCAATCAGGCTTGCGTACTTTTCTACAATCTTAAATCGCATCATTTCCTGTTTTGCAGAAAGTTCTTCGCCAACCTTAAAACTGTTAGGAAGCAATGCAATCTTTGCAATTCGTTCGCAAGGTCTGAATCCATTAGCAGGGCTGTCTTTGGTATTAACTTCTTTGTAGATTAAATCTTTAATCTGTTCTGTTTGAAGGAGTTTTTCGTAATCAGAGAAGTCAAGACCGTTGTCCTGTGCGTACTGAATTACAGCTTCTTTTGAAGGAACTATGAGAGATGCAAGAATCTTCTGGTCCTGTCCCAGAACAATTGCACTTTCAATGAATGGACTTGTGCAGAGCTCGCTTTCGATAACTGCCGGTTCAATATTTTCACCGTCAGAAAGGACGATAGTATCTTTTGCACGTCCTGTGATTTTGATTTCTTTGTCATATGTCAAAAGTCCTATATCACCTGTATTGAAGAATCCGTCCTTATCAATTACTTTTTCTGTAAGATCAGGGCGCTTGTAATAACCTTTCATAACCTGAGTTCCGCGAACAAGAATAAGTCCCTTTTGTCCAGGACCAAGCTCTACAGGTTTTCCGTTTTCATCAGTTACGATAACACCATGTTCTTCCTTTACAATTTTTACTTCGAAAGTAGGGAAGATTACACCTACACAACCAGGACGTGGTATTTTGTGATAACGGAAGCTGATAACCGGTGCTGTTTCTGTAAGACCATATCCTTCCAGAAGGTTTAAGCCTACAGAATGATAGAAGTTTTCTGTTGTTCTCTGGAGTGAACCACCACCAGAAATTGCAATCTTAAGGCGTCCACCAAATTTTGCCTGAATCTTTTTGAATACAAGTGCGTTACCAAGCTTGTTGATTGGCCACAAAAGAATCATTGGAATAAGGCCTACAATAAAGTCCAGTACACGGCTGCGTCTCTTAATCTGAGTAACGTATCCACATACAAGATTTTTACAGTTGTTATATTTATCTCCAACATTTACAAAGAAATTAAACAGCTTGTATTTGATGCCACCTGTTTTTTTCATTGCTTTATGAACACCGGCTGCAAGGGCTTCCCAAAGACGAGGAACTCCGCACATCCAGTGAGGTTTAATTTCTGCCATATCGGCAAGAAGCATAGAAGGAACTGGTTTAGAATAAGCCAGACCGTTTGCAAAATAAATTGCTACATACTGAATAAGTCTTTCAAATACATGCCATACCGGAAGAATAGAGAGCCACCAGTCACCAGGATGAGCAGGCAGGAATGGCTGAAGAACAGAAAGCTGAGAAATGTAGTTTTTGTGTGTAAGCATTACGCCCTTTGGAGTTCCTGTTGTTCCGGAAGTAAAGATGATTGTTGCATTATCGTTTTCTTCGATGCTGAGCATACCGTTTTCAATTTCTGTCTGGCAATTGAAAGAGTTTTCTCTATAAATATTTTTTCCGTTCTGAAGTACATCCTCAAAGTAGAGAATCTGGAACGGACAATCTGAAGGCTCCTGTTCTGGTTTATCAAAAAGAATTGCAGTCTTGAGCTTTGGAGTTTCTGCCGGTTTTTCAAGAACCTTTTCGAGCTGACGAAGATTTTCAAAGAAAGCAAATTCACAGTCAGCAAAATCAATAATAAAACGGATTTCGTTTCCCATAGAATCGCAGCCACGTGGAACATCTGCTCCACCAAGAGACTGAATTGCAAGGTCTGTAATAAGCCATTCACGTCTGTTGTCAGAAATTAAGGCAACATTAGAACCTTTATTTATACCGAGCTTTGAAAGTGCAGCTGCAAAGCAGATTACCTCGTTATAAACTCTTGAATAGCTTGAATATTCAAATTTGCCCTGTGCATTTTTGTAAGCCTGAAGCTTTACATCCGGATATTCTTCTGCTCTTTTTTTGAACAAAAGCGGAATATTCTTAGGCAGTGTTTTATCAAAAATATAATGAATCATAAAACTTGACTCCTGTGTTTATTTATATGTTGCAACTGCAGCATTATCTGTTTTTTATTTTGACATATTTACAGAAAATGTCAAGATGTTTTATAAAAAATTATATATTGCAACATCGCTAATAAAGTGTTATTGTTTATAGTAACGTTCTATATAAATGTGTTTTAAGGAGATTCTTTATGAAAAAACTTACAATTCTTTTTACTGCACTTGCTGTACTGGCTCTTGCGGGTTGTTCAAAATCTAAGGTTACTATTAATGGTAAGGCCGACCTTGACGGAAAGAAAATTGGTGTTCAGACAGGAACTACTGGTGAGCTTTTTGTTCAGGAAGAAGTACCAGGTGCTGTGATTTCTTCTTTTAAGAGTGGAATTGATGCTGCCCTCGACCTTAAAAATGGTGCTATTGACTGTGTTATTCTTGACGAGCTTCCTGCTCAGGAAATTGTAAAGCGTAATCCATCTTTGAAGATTGTTCGCGATCCTTACTTTGCAGAAAATAAAGAAGAATATGCAATTGCCGTTAAAAAGGGTAATAGTGCTCTTCTTTCTAAAATTGATGAAACTATCAACGCAATGAAAAAGAATGGTGAATACGAAGCTCTGGTAAATGCATTTATGCCAGCCGACGGAAAGATTCAGATTCCAGCAAGTATTACAACAAGCGGAAGTACTGTAGTTCTTGGAACAAATGCCGCTTTCCCTCCATTTGAATATGTTGAAGGAAAGAACATTGTTGGTTTTGATATCACAATGGGCGAAAAGATTGCTAAGACTGCCGGAATGAAACTCGAAGTTATGGATATGGCTTTTGACAGTTTGATTCCAGCCCTTCAATCAGGAACAATTGACTTTATTGCAGCAGGTATGTCTGTTACCGAAGAACGCAAAAAGAATGTTGATTTCTCTGTTCCTTACTTTGCTTCTGAGCAGGTTATTATTGTTAGAAAATAAATTTTATTATATAATCTGATTAAAGATGGACCGGTAGGTGTTTATCCTATCGGTCTTATTTTTTTCGTAAAGGGAGCTTTTTAATGGGTTCGTTTTTTGCCAATCTGGGACGCTCGTTCTATGATACGATGATTTCCGGCCAAAGCTATATGCTTATTGTCGAAGGTCTGGGAATCACTCTGCTTATTGCAATCTGCGCCATTCTTATTGGAACTGTTCTTGGCTGTATTTTTGCACTCATGAAAATTTCGGACAGCAAGATTTTGCGCGGAATAGCAAATGTCTATACAACAATTCTTCGTGGTATTCCTCTTGCAACCCAGCTTATGATTTTCTACTTTGTTGTTTTTGCTCCATTACGTCTTCCAAAGCTTTTAGTTGCAATTATTTCATACGGTCTTAATTCCGGGGCATATTGTACAGAAATTTTCCGTGCAGGTATTCAGGGTGTAGATCGCGGGCAGACAGAAGCTGGACGTTCCCTTGGCTTGAGCAAATGGCAGACTCTTTTTAAGATTGTTTTTCCTCAGGCTGCAAAGGCTTGTCTCCCGACTTACACAAGCGAATTTATTGTTTTGATTAAGGAAACTTCTGTTGCAAGCTTTATTGCTGTTCGTGATATGACAAAGGCTGGAGATATGATTCGTAATGCAACTTACAACGCCTGGATTCCGCTCCTTACCTGTGCTGTAATTTATCTTATTCTTACAGTTGGTCTTACAAAGCTTTTCGGATTGCTCGAAAAAAGGATGGCAAAAAGTGACAGATAATAATTTAATAGAAGTTAAGAACCTTAAAATAAGCTTTGGCGATCTTCATGTTATTAAGGATTTATCCACAACTATTAAAAAAGGCGAAAAAATAGTTGTGATTGGTCCATCCGGCTCTGGAAAAAGTACCTTCCTGCGCTGTTTGAATCGTCTTGAAACTCCAGACAGCGGTACAATTATTTTTGAAGATAACAATATGACCGACCCAAAAACTGACCTTGATTTATGTCGTCAGAAAATGGGAATGGTTTTTCAACATTTTAATCTTTTTCCGCATCTTACTGTAATGGAAAATATCACTCTTGCTCCTGTTCAGCTTGGACTTAAGACAAAAGAAGAAGCCCGGTCAGAGGCACAGGCTCTTTTGGAGCGTATCGGGCTTCCTGAAAAAGCGGATGTTTATCCATCTACCTTGAGCGGTGGTCAAAAGCAGCGTATTGCTATTGTCCGTTCTCTTGCAATGCATCCTGATGTAATGCTTTTTGATGAACCTACCTCTGCCCTTGATCCCGAAATGGTCGGCGAAGTTCTAGAAGTAATGAAAGATCTTGCCCACGAAGGAATGACAATGGTTGTTGTAACTCACGAAATGGGCTTTGCCCGCGAGGTTGCAGATCGTGTTATGTTCATGGACGGCGGCTACATTGCAGAAGAGGGTACTCCAGAGCAAATTTTCCAGCATCCTAAGTGCGAGAGACTCCAGCAGTTTTTAAGAGCAGTACTTTAATTTTATGTGGTCCCTGAGCAAGTCGAAGGGCCCATAAGCCAGTCGAAGACCTCGTAAGAATTTCCTTTTCTTTTAGTAACTTCTTTATTATCTTATTAGTTATATAATTAACTTGACAAAAATATAAAAATAACTGTATTATCGTATTAGTACAATAATACTTATAAAACTTAAAGGAGATTGTAATGTCTGTTATTACTTTGGACAATGTCCACAAGACATACCCTCTTGGAAAACAGCGCGTAGAAGCTGTAAAAGGGGTGTCATTCAGCATCGAAAAAGGTGAGTTTGCCGCAATTTCAGGGCCTTCTGGTTCTGGTAAATCTACAATCCTTAATATGGTTGGACTTATTGATCTTCCAACTTCTGGTAAAATCATTATAGACGGAATTGATGTTTATGATGGTTTTAATCTGGAAAATACAGAACTTGATGCAGGCCGTCTGAACAACTATAACGAAAAGAAAAATAAAAAAATCAAAAATAATGTTCCAAATAAACTGGATAAAAGAATTACAGGCTTGCGCCGTTCTAAGCTGGGTTTTATTTTCCAGACCTTTAACCTTATTCCGGTTTTAAACGTTTATGAAAATATTGAATTCCCGCTTCTCCTGGAATCAAAAAATAAGGACCTTGCTTGTCCTGTAGATTCCTTCAGCAAAAAAGAAAAGGAAGAATGGATTCACTATCTTATGGAAAAAACAGGTCTTACCGACTGGGAAAAACATAAGCCAAGTGAACTTAGTGGTGGTCAGCGTCAGCGTGTAGCAATTGCTCGTGCTCTTGTTACAAAAGCCCCTGTAATTCTTGCCGATGAACCTACTGCCAATCTTGACTCTGTAAACTCTGCACAGATTCTTTCCCTTATGAAGGATTTGAACCGAGACCCAGATCTTTTGACAACCTTTATTTTCTCAACTCATGATTCACGAATTGTAGATATGTGTGATCACGTAGTTCATATTTTTGATGGTAATATTAAGAATGATGAGCACAAAGCAGGCTCTGATGTATACAATGTGGAGTCTAAATAATGAAAGAAATATTTAAGCTTGCCTTGCGAAACCTTAAAGAGCACAAGTCCAAGACAGTTATTATTGCCTGCTTTCTCATTTTTGGTGTAGCAATTGTTATATTGGGCAATTCTTTCCTTGAATCTGTAAACCGGGGTCTTGAAAAAGACTTCCGCACAAATTACACAGGAGATATTGCCATTGCTAAAAATCCCGAACAGGGATACATGAATGATATTTTTGGATCAACTCCAACTACTATTACGACAGATATTTCTCAACTGCCTGCAATTCCAGACCTTGATAAGGTAGAAGAAATTGTTAATCAGACAGAAGGGATAAAGAGCAAAACAAAAATTATTTCGGCTCAGATTCTTGTTGCTTATGGTGTAGAAATGGATTTGTCCAATCTTCAGGACCGCGACGATCTTGGTTTTGATGACCTGCCAATTTCCATGCTTTTTGCAGGAGAAGACGGCAGCTATTGGAATACTTTCCCAAGTGTAAACTTTGTAGAAGGAACTTATCCGGCCCCTGGTACCAACGAAATTATGATTGATACCCGCGTAAAAAAAGCCTATGAATCTTTGTATAGCCGCGAGCTTCATATAGGAGACACAGTTTTGTGTGCAGGTGCCAGCTCAAGCAATGTAATCCGAGAAGCAAAGGTTGTTGGTGTATTTAATCCGCCGAATGAAAATTCTGCCATGTTCCAGATTGTTTACTGTGAACCAGATTTTGCCAGAGGTTTTGCAGACCTTACTTACGCATCAAATTTTGAAAACGTAATTCCTGATTCAATCGACTTGTCACTAAATAGTCTTGATGAAGAAGATTTGTTCGGATCCTTTGATGATTTTGAAATGGAAGATTCTTCTGCTTTTCTTAGCAGCGGCCTTGATGATTTTGATGCCATCCTTGGAGATACAACTCTTCGTGACCAGCTCAATCAGACAGACTCAGGCGCCTGGCATTATATTCTTATGAAGGTAAATAATCCTTTGCAGACAAAGTCTATCATTGCTGAACTCAATAAAAAGTTCAAGGAAGCTGGTCTTGATGTTTATGCCATGGACTGGGAAAAAGCAGCTGCTTCTTATTCAGATTCTGTAGAAGGAATTGGACTTGTATTCAACATCCTTATTACAATTCTGGCAATCGTAGTTTTCATCATCATAATGAATACAATGATTGTTTCTGTAATAGAAAGAACCGGCGAAATTGGAACCATGCGTGCCATTGGTGCCGAAAAGAAATTTGTACGCAGTCTCTTCATAAGCGAAACTTTTATGCTCACATCAATTTCTTCTGTGCTTGGAATAATTCTTTCGGCAATAATAATGCTTATTTTCAACTCGCTGAACATTACAATTACAAACTCTATTGCAAAAATGATTCTTGGTGGCGGCTTGCTCCGATTCTCACCAACAGCCGGAATCATAATTACAACAATTGTAATTGCAATCTGCGGAAGTTTAATCAGTAATCTTTATCCGGTTTCTTCTGCCCTTAAGATTACACCGCTCAAAGCATTAAATCACGGAGGCGACTAATGAAAGGTGCAATAAATTTTTCACTTAAAAATCTTACAAGACAAAAAAGACGAAACGCTGTTTTAGTTGTTGCCATTGCCTTTGGATTTTTTGTAGTAACTGCAATAGACGGACTTACAACAGGTCTTGTTGGTAACCTTGAAAATCAGATTACACAGCTTGTAGGCGGAAACGTAATCTGCGAAGGTCTGGAATGGATTCCTCCTTCTACAGAAAACGGCAAGGTCCAGATTGTAAACATTGTTCGTGACCGAAATTATGTCAAAGATATTGTAGATGAGCTTGGAATTAAATATGACTATTATTCCTGTTTTACAATGGCTGGTGGTCAGATTATTTTCAACGGAAAAAAATCTATAGTCCAGGTTTATGGCCGTGATCTTGATGAAAAACACCTGCGAGAATCCATGCAGCTTGTAAGCGGAACAATAGATTCTTCAATTCCAAATGGACTTATCATAAGCGACCAGATTGCCAAGTCAATGAATCTTCAGATAGGCGATGATGTAATCTTTACGACTTCTACTGTTTACGGACAGGGTGCCGTTGCCGATATGAAAATTGCTGCAATCATGAAGTCAAACAGCTTTGTAAACACAATGCAGTCTTACTGTGATATTGAAGATTTGAACAAGATTGTAGAAATGCCTGAAGGTTCTTATTCTATGTTCTCGCTTTATCTTCGCGATAAAAATCAGCAGACAAAAGCTGCAATCGCTCTGGAAAACAGAATCCGTCAGGATGCAGATAAAGATCCTGAACTAAACGTAACAAGTCGTGCCCAGGCAATGAGAACAAATCCTACAAATGTAGGTATGGGTATTGAAAAGCAGGTAGATAGCCGCAAGCCGGAAAATGAATGGAAGGGTGTAATGTACGCTATTGAAACTCTTTATGATGAGATTCCGCAGATTAAAACTGTAATGACTATTGTTCACCTTGTTGCAACTATAATCCTTATTGTTATTCTGCTTATCGTAATGATAGGCGTGGCTAACACTTACCGAATGGTTTTGTACGAACGCATCCGGGAAATTGGAACCATGCGTGCCCTTGGAATGACCGGTAAAGATACGAAAAAAGTCTTTACCAGTGAAGCCGTTATGCTTTGTGTAATAGGAGCAGTTGCAGGCCTTATTCTTGCAATTATTGGAATGTCAATTGTACATCTGATTCCTGTAAGTAACGAAGCCCTGTCGCTTTTCCTGGAAAAGGGTCATTTCTCATTCAAAGTTTCTGTTGGAACTGTTATACTTCAGTATATTCTGCTTATTGTGCTTACCTCATGGGCCGTACGCGGCAGTGCTAAAAAAGCCGCCCAACTGAGCCCTGCAGAAGCATTGAGAACAATTAAGTAATGTGTAAGGCCGCTGGCGGCCGGTGTTAAATAGCAAGGCGTTAAAAAAATTGCGAAAGCAATTTTTAGCCTTACCAAATTGAGGAGAATTATTTATATGAAAAAAGAATTTATTACCCTGTGTCTGACACTCTTTTTTGTCACAGGCCTTTTTGCCCAGGTTTCTGTCGCAGACACCGAAAAGGCATTCACAATTCTTGAGGCAACCGACGATGTTCTTGCCTACCACGGAGACTATTCTGCAACTGTTTCTCTTTTAATAGAAAAACCGAACAAACCAAAAGAAAGCGTTCAGTATAAAATCTTTGAACGTACCGATAAAAAGCTCATGACTTTAGTTCAGCTTTTCCCGGAAGCAGACAAGGGTAACGGCTTTTTGCGCGATGATGATAATATCTGGGCCTATGACCCGATCAGCCGTAAGTTCAGCCATACTTCTATAAAAGAATCACTTGGTAACTCAGATGTAAGTCTTGACGATATTGAACAGGACGAAAACACCTGGAGAATCAATTATGACATTTCGGGGCTCGAAGAAGGCCTTCTTGGTAAGCAGGCAGTTTACATCATCACAATTTCCGCAAAAACAAATGAACCTCAGTATGCACGATCCAAAATTTATGTCCGCAAAGATATGAACCTTATTCTTAAGTATGAGGATTTTTCCGGTTCAGACCGTCTTATGCGAACAACACTTATGCCAAAATATGCCAAGGTTCCATCCGGCTATGTTCCAACCCAGATTATCGTAAAGGATGAATTAAACCCGGGCGAAAATACAACTCAGGTAATTTCCGATCTCACCTTTGATACTCTCCCTGACCGCATTTTTACCAAGGCATATCTGGAAGGACTTAATTAGCATTTAGCTCCTAGCTAATAGCTATTAGCTGCTAATTGCTAAAAGCTAAGAGCTATGGGCTGAATGAAAAGGAAATGTATATGAAAAAAAAATTTCTTATTCTATTAGTTTTATTACTACCAATCGCAACCATAAGTGCCCAATCCGACGACGACCTTTTTGGCAGCGATGATGATTTGTTTGGCGGAGATAATTTTCTTATCGAAGAGATTGAAGATGTTTCTGCAAAGTCAGACCTTAGCAAGGGCATGCTTTTTGATAACGGCAGCGTAAAAATTGGTGGAAGCCTTTCTGCTTCGGCATCGCTTTCTACAACACTTTATCAAAAAGATACAGAATTTGCAGATAACCTTAAAAAATCAACGCTAAGTCCAAGTCTCGGTTCAAGTATAACGCTGGATGCCAGACCAAATCAGGATCTGCGCCTTTTTTCACGCTTTAATCTAAACTATCCTTTTGCAGGCAGTGTCATAAATGTAAAAGAAATGTTTACCGACTTTAATGCCGGTGACTATGTTTCTTTCCGTTTTGGACTTCATACTGTTACCTGGGGAACCGGCCTTTTTTATAGCCCTGTAAGCGATATGATAAACACTTCTTCCATTGATCCTGAACACCGCGATGAACAGGTTGATGGAAGCTTGAATTTACGTACTCTTATAAATATTCCGGGTACAATGAATAATCTCTGGTTTTATGTAATTCCAGATAAAGGAACCTGGCAGGCCAGAGACACTGCCCTTGCAGTTAAAGGTGAATTTGTTGCTGGCGGTTGGGAACTTGGAGCAGGAGCCTTATATAAATATAATACTGCTCCTCGTGTAATGCTTACGGCTTCTGGTAGTGTAAAGAAGTGGTCTTTGTTTGGAGAAGCTGTATATCAGTACGGCAGCGACCGTGAATGGCTCGAAAAGCAGAGCTTTGATGACAAAAACAGTGTTTTCAAAGCTACTGCAGGCTTTATGCGCAGCTGGGAAGATCCTAATATATCATTGCTTGCTCAGTATTATTATGATGGAAATGATTTTGATGCATCAGAATTTGCAGATGTTCAGTTTTATTACCAGAATATGCAGTTGCTTTCCGAATATGGAACACAAGGTCATAATCTTGCACTCTCTGTAGGTTTTAGCAAATTGTTCGGTTGTGATGATTTATCATTGTCATTGTTAGGTATAACTAATTTTACAAAACCGAAGGTTATAGATCTTAAGACACCAAAGAATTCTTTTATTTTTTCAAGGTTGGATGCTGCAACTCAAAAAGCTGTTGAAGAAGGAATCAATTCAGTAAAGAATTCTCCACGTACAATCCTTTCTGCAACACTTAATTATTCATTCAATGATTATACTTCAATGGGTTTTGGACCATACGTCACAGTAAGCAACTGGAAAAAGGCACCAGTAGTTTATATGAAAATAAACTTCAACCTTGGTGGCGGCAAGTTCTAAATGTTCACCCATATCTTCTTCGACTTAGACGGAACTCTTACAGACCCGGCGACAGGTATAACAAACTCGTTTATTCATGCGCTAAAGTTTTATGGTCTGGAGATTCCGTCTTACGAAGAATTATGTAAACTTATAGGCCCGCCACTTCCATACAGCTTTGAAACAACCTTTGGTTTTTCACACGACAAGGCAATGGAAGCAGTCGCTAAATACCGCGAATATTTTTCAACAAAAGGCTTGTATGAAAATAAAGTTTACGATGGAATCCCGGAACTTTTGCAAAAACTAAAAAAGCAGGGCAGGCATCTTGTTGTTGCAACTTCCAAGCCAGAAGAATATTCAATAAAAATCATTGAACATTTTGGCCTTGGCAAATATTTTGATTTCGTTTGCGGAAGCCTTATGGACGAATCCCGCAGTAAAAAAGACGAAGTTATTGCCTATGCTCTTGAACGCTGTAAGTTAGGCGAGGCTGACAAACCCTGCGTCCTTATGGTAGGCGATCGTTTTCATGATATAGAAGGTGCTAAGAAAAACGGATTAAAATCCTGTGGCGTATTGTTCGGCTACGGTTCTCGTGAAGAACTGGAAAATGCCGGCGCAGATTATATTGTAAATTCTGTAAATGAACTGCTGGAAATAAAAGAATAGTTTGATTCAGATTTAATCTTTTATTTTTTTTATTCGTCGTCTTTCTGACTACATCTTTCAATTCACAGTTTACTCAGGTCCTCGAATTATACTTACATATACAAGTCGAAAACCCGAGGACTGCGATAGATGCTTAAGAAATCATCATAACTTTTACAATAGTTTTATTATTGAAGCTCTGACGGAATCTTTCTTTTGCCTGCTCCATAGTTTTTGCAGTTACAATCAGATTTTTCGTAGGTGCTCCAATTTTATCAACATAGCAAATCTGCCATTTGTTTTTTCTGAAAATACTAATCATCAAAGTCATGCTCCATTACGCGTTCAACAGATTCATCCAGAGCATCGCAGATTTTATCCGAGGTGTCCTGAATAACTTCCCCAAGAAAACAAAGCCCTTCGATGATTTTCTCCGGTTTTTTGAGAAGATCTAAAAGGTCAAAATCGTTGTCGGAATCATCATCATAATCTTCGTCGAAATTATCGTCTGAATCTTCATAATCAGCTTTTTCCTCTTCGGTGTCATCTGCTTCATCTTCCTCAGACGATTCTTCGTCCTTGTCTGATATTCCGAAAATACTTGCAATTGCAGCCGATGCCTTTTTGGAAGCTTCTTCCATCGTTCCAATCGGATCTGCTTTTGCAGATTGGTCTTTTTCTACAAGTTCTGCTGCATCTTCAAGGCTTATACCAAACTTTTCTGCAACTTCTTCCGGATCGTCCGAGTCAAGATAAAGCATTTCCAAAATTGATTTGTCGCCAAAACGCCTGTAAGTCTTCATGATAAGTTCATTCTGTTTTTCAAAGCGTTTCCGAATTTTCATAAGTTCTTTTTCTGTTATAGCCATAATTGGTTCCTCCTTAGTGTTTTGTTTCTGTATTTTTCTGTTTCTGGCGAAATCTCTTGCATCGCGGGAAACAATTTTTGCTGTAAACGGGTCTTTTGTCATATAAAGTCCTATATGTAATAATTGTAATATGGATCCGTATCTGGGAAATATAGTTCATTAACTTTATCCCGGAGCTCCTGAATATGCTCTATCGATAATTCTGAATCAGGTTTATCCTGTTCATCCAGAAGTTCTCTGTAAAGAGCTAGAAGATTCTTCAAGGTTTCATCATCTTTTAGAGTAGAAAGATTTTTTTTGTTAACATATTTAGATATTGCAGATTCACAGATTTCTATTGTTATGAAGAGCTTGTGAAACTTTGTTTTATTAACTTTTCCTGCTTTGGTAAAATGATTCCGCAGGAAAAATTTTATTTTGAGGAGTCGACCGGAAATCCTAGCAAGAAAGATTTTCGGATCATACAGATAAAGAATAATCAATATACAAAGCAAAATGATACAAATGGAAAATCCAACAGAAAAAGTTAAATTCATTACATAATCTCCTTGTCAATTAATTCGCTGATAAGAACAGCCCCAAGAGCAGCTACAGAAATCCCTGCAAGCCTTGTCACAAATTGATCAACCTGTGCGGAACTCTTTTTTCCATAACGGCACCAGTTGGCAAAATGCTCGCAATTGTTCCATGGAAGCGCATACTTACCTTTTTCACCCCCAACGGCATTTAATGCACGCATTACAGTTTCCTTACGGCTGTAAGATTCCGCGCATTTTGTTTCAATCTGAACTGTTCCATCCTTGGAAAAGTCATCAAGTGTAGTTTTTCTGATGCAGGCTCTGAGTGCAGAAAGTTCATTTACACTTCCCCCCGAAAAATGAACAACAGTGTTGTTCCCAACGTAAACTCCATAGTGTTTGTACAGTCCGCGATTCACCGAAAGAACATCGCCCGGCTGTGGTTTATTTATTGTTTTGTTCATGGTTATAAGATAATGCGAGTATGAGGAAATGGCTTTGCCTGATAAGCTAAATTTTTAGGGAGCGTGTGAGATTTTTTTCTTGATTTTTATGTTTTATTACCGTATATTTAATTTAGTAAGTCCTTGCCATTCAAGGCGACAGGTAACTTGAGTATCTGTAGACTTTTACGCAGCATATTGTGTTCAGAAGCAGTATTCTGCCAGTCTCTGAAGGGTTTTCCGTAGACCTCATCTGAACTAGGCGAAAGCCGAACGAAAACGGAATAAAGGCTCTGCGAATGGCGCGGGGCTTTTTTTTTCGGTGGGATAATGGCTAGTATTACAGATGCTCAGAATACTTACTCAAAATTACTTGATATTGAATATGAATTCATATTGGGGCGAAAAGGTAAGTCTGTTACATTACGAGTCGAATTCCAAAAGCTTCATTTTTTCCATTTAGCTGGTTTACAATATTTAAGAGATCTGCCCAGACTCGCTGTTCCTGCAGAGGAAGTTTATAATCAGCTTGAATCTGGCCAATTATCTGTTAGTTATATTGAATCCTCTCAAAATTATGATTTTATAAAAGGTCGTATTGATTATCTAATATACCTTGAGCAGATTTTTGATAGTAATGATACAATATTTAAATACAATCCAGCTCTGCAAGCTTTTTCTGTTATTGAAGCTGATTTTCTTATGAAAAATGAAATAAATCAGATTCCATTGTTCGTCTTCTTGTCCAAAGGTAAAAATGAAAAATTCTTTTGTAAATCTTTCTTCCCGGAAACAAAAAAAGATTATGCAGAACGCCAGACAAAATGGACAGTGCTTTTTAAAAAGAAAATTGAAAAATCTACAAATACAGAAACTGTTTTGTATAAGAATAACAATTTTAAGATAAAGTAACAAACGGAAATTTCGTACTGTTTGTAAGATTCTCGGTTCTTGAAAGAATAAAATTTGAAAAATTATTGTTAAAATGTGTTTTTTTTATCAATTTTTATATCTATTATCTCTCCTATTATATAAATAGGAGGATATAGAAAATGATTGAATCGAATTGTGTTTTTCCACCCTGTTATGGAGAATCAATACTTCTTTTATGCACAAAATGTAAGAAAACATTTATTGGACCAAATCCGCGAAAGGCATTTATGTTTGGAGATATTTTTAAAAATGTCAAACCTGCAAAATGTCCACAATGCGGGAGTAAAAAAGTGGTTCCACGTCCTTTTATAAATTATTAAAAAGTGTCAATTGTTGGAGAAAAGAGCTCTCCTGTATAGATAAGTATGGAAAAATTTTACGTAAATTGGAGGTTAATATGATTACAGAGGTTTGTGTTTTGATTGGTGGTGCTCTTGGTGCCCTTGCTGGTGCTGCAATAAGCAGTACAGAAAAGGGGCAGGAAATCGATGACATCTTAAGTGATGCCTTTGATGGTTTAAAAGACGAGGTTTCGGGAGCTTTGTTGGATGGGGTTCACGATGTTCTTGAAGGTAATGAATGGTAAGGAGGAAAGTTGTATGTTAACACTTATTTGTACAATACTGGGGATTGGCATTGGAGCCATTGTAGGAACAATTGTGGAAAAAAAGGAGTAGAACTATGGGAACATCTGTTAAGATAGTTTTTTTAACTGTAATCTCAAAAATCATGTTTAGTTGTATAACTAATATTTTAAAAGGACTTCAAGGAGAAAAGAAGTCTGAAGAAAAGAAAGTTGTTTTAGATCCAAATACAGATATGACAACGAATGGAGTCTAAGATCCAAATTAATACACTTTTTCTGTAAATATGTTATAATAAATCTATATTAAGGAAGATGAAAAATGAGTAAAATTGTATTTGTAACTTTACCTATGCAGCCTATAGAAGGAGCGCATTGGGATCCAGATGGATATATTTATAAGTGTAAGGATAACCCAAAAATTGAATATAAAAATAAGGTTAAATTTGCTGTAGATGGTTTTCTTGCAAAAACGCTGAGAAAAGACGAAGAAGTAACAATTGTTAGAATCCTTATTGATGCAGGAAATTCAGAAACGAATGCCAAAAAACAAAAAGATGAATTGGATAAAATTAATGAAACAATAGAAGCTGATATTCGTTATGAAGAAATCAAAACCGCGTTTGACGATTCTGGTAGAACAATAGAAAAACGTTTTAGAGATATTATCGGGCATCTTAAAGATGATTGTGAAATAGTTCTTGATATAACCTACGGTTCAAAAACGCTTATACCAGTTTTGTTTTATGTACTCGGATTTGCCGAAAAATTCTTTAATGCAGATATAAAAAATATTTTATATGATAAGACAGAATTTACGAAGTTTTCTGATGGACAATCAGCTCCTATTCCGGACTCATGTGAATTATTTGATGTAACTTCTCTTTACTATCTGAATTCTCTTACTTCAATTATGCAGGCTCCTGATAGTAAAACTGCTTTAAAACGTCTTGATAATTTTTTTGCTTTATAGGAATTAGAGATGACCAAAACTGAAATGGACGACATAAATTCTCTTTGCAAAAAGTATTTTACACCTCAGCTTTGTGATGAAATTATAACAGAATCTGAAAGAAGTTTATTTATTAAGCTTTATACACAATTACAAAAATACGCTTACAAAATTAGCAAAAATTATTCTTCTTTAATATACGATGATATTGAAGATGTCATACAGAATACAATTACAGAGTGTTTTGCTAAATGGAGAGAAGAACCAAAAACTAATTATACTGATTATTTTTCAATATCAATTAAACATGCTTTTGATAAAGCAAATATTGATGCTAAACGAAAAAAAGATAATGAACGTTCAATGGATGATACTATCTCAGATGACAACAAAACTCTTGAGCAATCTATTGCTGATGAAAAGCAGAATAAAAAGTATCCAGAGTTGAATAGTATTGTTGAACGTTTAGATAAATTGGATTCATTCTTTACCAAATGGAGTAATGGCAAGTATAAAAAACGGGCTCATAAAAAGGATGAAAGCACAATTAATTGTCTTTCTGCATTACTTACATATGAGATGAAAGATGATTTTATTCAATGGGGACTAATAATAAAACAAGAGTATAAAAGAAATTATTCTTTTGTTGATAAAAGAATCTTGAATATGGAAAAATCATTAAGCAAGGCTGGAATTGCAGCTTTATATGGTTTAAGTGCTACAAGAGCAAGTCACATTCTTTCAGATTTTTTAGACGAGGCTGTAAAGAACAATTCAGATAATTAATATTTGGTGGAGTTTGGTATGGAAGAAGATGTTTCGACAAATGTGAATAATAATGAAGAGTATTATACAGGGGTAATTATAGATTTTGTTCCCCAAAAACATATATGGTATTATGGGAGAGGTCTTATTGAAGGTTCTTCTGGAAGGATTTCTTTTTATTTACGACAAGTCTCCGATTTCAAGTTGGAAAAGGCTTTATATAATACGGAATTTGATAAATCAACAATAGTAAAATATAAAAAAGGTGTAACATCTAAAGGGCAGATTGTTGCTGATGATATTTCAATAGATGGAGAAAAAAATAAAAAAAGTCCATATTATCTAGCTTTAGAACCTTATGATTCATCAGAGAATAACTATTTTGACAAAGCTTGGGAATATGAATATGGTAGTAAGAATCTAGAAGAAGCAATAAAGTATTATAAGTTGGCTATACGCTTAGGACAAAAAATTCCAAATGCGGTTAAGAGAATTGCCGAAATATATAAAAAGCAGGATAAGAAGAAAGAAGCCTTAGAGATTCTAAATAAATATAAAAACTACATGACTGAGGCCAAATATCTTAATACAAAATTTAGTATATTGATTAAAAATCCGGAAATTGCATATTTAAATGAACTAACAGATACATATGAAAAAGTTCTAAATGTAAACGATGATAATATAACTTTGCAACATCAATATGCAAACGCAATTACTATATTCAATAAATATGATGAAGCAATAAAAATTCATCAAGATATTATAAATAAACAGAATACAAATGTTGCTCAAAAAAAAATTAGCATGCAGGCATTGTGCCAGATAGAGCAGAAAAGGAATAATAAAGAAGAAGTAAAAAAATGGGCAGAAGAAATATTAAAACTTGTTCCGACAGATGCTTTTGCACAGACTATCTTAAGTGGTGGTAAAACATCAAATGTTTCAGTATCATTAATTTCTGATACTGTTAATAATGTTTTTTCAATTGGTAAGTTGGAAAATAATATAAATTCATTACAAGGTTCTGTTGAAGCTAAGAACGAAATTGAAAATACATTTCTTAATATTTTTAATAATATTTCTAAATACATGAAAACTTCTGATTATGATTCTAAATACTGGTCGATTCATAAAGCAGAAGAAGAATTGCAAGAACTGGAAAACAAAATACAAAAAAAGAATGCCGAGCAATATATGGATTCTTTGTCTAAGTTAAAGAATTCTTGTGATAAAGAATACTCTGATTTTATGAGAGATACAATTCCCGAAATTGATGTAAGTGTCGCTGAAGGATCTGTTAATGTAGAAGGGAATATAATTCAATTTGTCTTGAATATTCAGAATAATAATAAGCAAACTGCTGATAATGTCGTAATCAAACTGTCAAAAGAGAATTTTGAGATTATACAGGATTATTCACAGGAAAAGAATATTCTTAAAGGTTCTTCTGCAATAGAGAAGATTTTCAAAATTCAAATAAATGATGAAAAACTATTAAAAGAAGATGTTTTGCCTCTAAGAGTGATTATACAATATGATTATTCTATTGAGATTAAGAAAACTGAAGAAGATGAGATTGAGAAAGAAATAACGCTTTCTTTGGAAAAACAGGAATTTGAACCTATCGAAAATAAATATGCAGCTTATGCAGATGGTTCTGTTGTTAAAGATGATACAATGTTTTTTGGTAGAGATGATGATATAAAACAAATTATTGCTAATATATATGGTGGGGGTAAATTGATAAAAACTGGAAGAACCCTGGCATTATATGGACAAATGAGGACAGGAAAATCTTCTCTTCTAGAACATCTTGAAAAGGCATTAAGGGAAAAAGATAGCGAAAAAAACATTATAATTCATTTTGGTGATATATCCAAAATTTCAGGGGATTTGTATAGTTTTTGTTCTTGGTTGTTATTTAACCTTCAGAAAGAACTTGAAGATAACCATCCGATTTTATACAAGGAACTTAATAATGCTGGAATAACAATTGACGATTCTTTACCACAAGAGCACTATTTATTACAGTTTAATAAATTATTAGAACGATTTTGCAAATTTATTAATAGGAAAGCTTCTGGTTATAATCTTATACTTACAATTGATGAATTTACTCTTGTCTATGATAGTATACGAAATGGAGTTCTTACAGAAGATTTTATGATGTTCTGGAAGGCATTTATTCAGGATAATGCTATTTATGCAATTATTCTTTGTCAGGATCATATGATGAAGTTTGTGAATGATATACGTTTTACAAATGCTTTTGGTTCAATAGGACTTCGAAAGGTTACATATTTATCCGAAAAGTATGCAAAGGATTTAATGGAAAAACCTATCTTATATCATGGAAAAAGTCGTTATAAACAAGGTGCTCTTGATCGTCTTTACGAATTAACTTCAGGTAGTGCCTATTTAATAATGAAAATTTGTTGTGACTTAGTTAATTTTATAAATGACGAAATTCATGTTCCCTATATTACAAAAGCTTATATAGATGAATGTCTGAAAAAGAAGTTGCCTGAGATTGAAGAGGAAAAATATTTTCATCCCTTGTTCATAGATAAAAGTGATTTACAAAAAGAAGATGCGATAAAAGAAAAGAATAAGTTCATGTTAAAAAGAATTGCGCAGCAATCTTCTAGAAATGAGTGGG
Organism: Treponema sp.; assembly: GCA_017963165.1. Next base: position 7,727 of record JAGCTZ010000116.1, on the reverse strand, counting down.
CAGACTATAAAAAGGTTGTTTTATCAGATGAAGATGAAGAAATACTCAAGAATCTTGAAGAAAGAGATGTTGTAATTGTTGAAGAAAGACAACGATGTAAAATAAAAATAACATTATACAAGGAATGGCTTTTAAGAAAATATGGAGATAATTAATTATGGAGAATATTTTTTCAGGTTTTGGTAAAGTTGTTGAAGGTAAATCGTTTATTGGTCGAAAAAAACTAATTGAAGAATATAGAACCAGATTTTTAACATCGGGCTCTAAATCTAATCTTTCTATAGTTGGATTGCCACGTTCAGGTAAAACATCTTTTATTAAAGAAGTGTTTAGGACAATTCCTGACAATATGTTATATGTGTATTTGTCCTTGAATAATTTTACAAGATATCAGGATATATGGATTGTTCTTTTTGATACAGTGAAAGAACAACTGGATTCAATGGGCAAGAAGTGTGAAGATAATCTTTTCTCTTTCTATACCCAGGAAAGAACTTCTCATCTTGATTTAAACAAGGCAATTTCTAAAGTTTGTTCTTTTTTGAGCAAAGAAGGTTTAGAAACAATAATTGTTCTGGATGAGTTTGATTCGGCACAACATCTTTTTGAAAATAAAACAGAATACTATGGCGTTTTTAGAACAGTTTTTTATGAGTATTCAAATATTACAGGAATTCTTATTTCGAGAAAGCAATTACATACAATTGAAGGTAAAACTCCAGAAGGATCAACTTTCTCTGGTATATTCTCATTAGATTTGTTCAAAGGTTTTTCTGATGAAGATATGAAGGAATATTATTCTGTTTTTTCAAATGGAGGCTATGAACTTTCAAGTGAAGAAAAAGAACAGATACAATATTATGCAGGAACTTTGCCTTTCTTCCTTGCAATTTTAGGCAATGAAATAGTTCAAAATATTAACCAGAAAAAGAAAATTGATATCGTCGGTTCTTTCAAGAGCACAAATTGTGAAAAGATTCGTCAAGAATATGATAGAATAATAAACTTCCTTAAGGAAGATGGGAATCTTTATAAATTAATATCTATTCTTTTAGGTCCTAAAATTGTTATTAGCCAGAATGATATCGATGAGTTGAAAAATCTTGGCTATCTTTATGATGATTTAGAAACAGATGGTTATATTGGAATATCAAAATATTTTAGAGACTTTTTAAAATGGAAAAATCTTAGAATAGATCCTCATAAATCAATAGGAATTGTTGAAGAAACAACACGGAAGCTTTTGATTCAACACAAAGCAGAATTATTTAGCAAGTATAGTTTTAATAATAACGATGATGATAACTGGAGAGATGTTTTACGAAAAGCAGGAATAAATGAATATAAATTAAAGAATGTATACGACAAATTTATAGATACAACAAGAAAGAATAATAATCCAAGTGCAGAGTATTTTGATGTAATATCGCTGGAAAGTAGTTTTAAAATTATTGAAAATGAATGGGATATATTCAGTAAATATTTTATCGAAAGAACTCTTAATGAATGGAAATGCATGTTCGATGAAATTTCAAGAATAAGAAATCCGATTGCTCACAATCATAAGGATTGGGTTTCTGATAGAGATTTAAAATTGGTTGATGATTATTGTAATGAAATAATAAAAAGCATCGAAGTTGCAACGAATAATGAACATAAAGAAAAAAATGATCAACTGGATAATATTGATAAAGAAACACTTTATTTGTTCAAATGTGAAAAGCTTAATTGTAGAGACAGTTTACGTGGAAAACTCGAAACAGGAGATGATTGTGTAATACCAAAGGAATATTACAGTAATGTCTCAAATTCTCCTATAGATTTGATTGGAAAAGAATTGCAAGTAAGAATTGTTTCAAAAAAGCCAACGGGATCAGGATATATTTGTAAATTAGTTTCGCTTTAAGGCAAAATAGCATTTAATTCTTCAAGAGTAAGATTAAATCTTTTTTGTAAAGATTGTTTTCTTGATTATTTTAAAACCTAACCGAATTAATGTTGCTTTATGACTTAAAACGAATTCTTGTTTTTTGAAATTTTATAATTTATAATAGAAAAGAAGATTTCAAAAAAGAATGTTATTCTTAGAAATCAATGTTGACGGAAATCCATCAATTGGTACTGTCATATCGAAATAATACTATAGGAGAAACACCTCTAACGGTGTAAGATAAATATGGTTTCAAATATTTGTAATGGTCTTATTAATATGGGGGAGCACCTATATGTATAGATGAAGAAATATCTTTAGAAGATTTTGAAGAAATGTATAACAATACGTATTATAGAGGTGATGAATTTTCTGATGATAAAGAAGATAGCGATGAGAAAAATAAAAGCGATATGTGTGGATGGTAAATAAATTTACGGAGTAAGATTGACTACTCGAAAAAAAATTAATGTCTATCTTAATAAATATCGTTTTTTTCTAAAACGCCTTTTCATGCTGGTTACTATTTTATTGTTTATTTAAACAATTCCAGCGCATACCTTACAGTATCCATTGCATCTTTTCCGTAAAAGTCTGCACCGATTTTATCTGCATATTCTTGTGTCATTACTGCACCGCCAACGCAAACCTTTGCCCACGGGCATTCCTTACGTAAAAGTTTTATTGTGTCTTCCATGGCGGCGACTGTTGTTGTCATAAGGGCAGAAAGTCCGACAAGCTGGATTTTGTCTTTTTTGCAGGCTGCAACTACAGTTTCCGGCGGTACATCTTTGCCCAGATCAATTACATCAAAATCATAATTTTGCAAAAGGACTTTCACAATGTTTTTTCCAATGTCGTGAATGTCGCCTTTTACTGTTGCAATTATTACTTTGCCTTTTGTCTGACCTTTTTTGCCTGATTTTTCCATAAAACTTCGGATTTCATCAAAGGCTGTTTTTGCGGCATCGGCAGCCATCAATAATTGCGGTAGATACATTTTCTTTGCTTCAAACTGTTTGCCTACATAATCGAGTCCCGGAATAAGATGATTGTTTATTATTTCCAGTGATTCTGTATTTTTTAGAAGTTCACGTGTTGCAGCGGCGGCATCATTTTTCAGGCCTTTTATAATAGCGTTTTTCAGGGGCGAGACATCCGTGGTCCCTAGGTTTGTATTTGTGGTCCCTAGGTTTGTATTTGTGGTCCCTGAGCTTGTCGAAGGGCCGCTTGAAGATCCGGTCGGGGGCGTTACGGGGGTGGAACCCCCGTTAGAAGGGGTAGCGGAAGCCGTTACGGCTGAAGCGAGGGGGATTCTTCCCCCTACATTATTAATCCACTCAATATAATTAGCGCAATTTTCATCAAGCCCCAACAGAAGACTTGTCGTATACCACGCCTTTTTCATCTCCAGCTGGAGCGGATTCATAATAGCGGCACTAAGCCCGTTTTGCATTGCCATTGTAAAAAATGCAGAAGTGACAAACTCTCTGTTAGGAAGGCCGAATGAAACGTTAGATATGCCTAACGAAGTGTTGCCACCTGTTTCAAAAATACTACGAACTGTTTCCAGAGTTGCAAGACCTGCCTGTGAGTCTGAACTAACAGCCATGGCAAGAGGGTCAATGATAATATCCTTTTTTGCAATCCCATAGCGTGTGGCTTCTTTGTAAATCTTTTGTGCAATCTTTAGACGGTCACTTGCTTTTGCAGAAATGCCTTTTTCATCAAGGGTGAGTCCGATTACAACGCCGCCATATTTTTTTACAAGCGGGAACACTGCATCCATAATTTCTTTTTTACCGTTTACAGAATTAATGAGTGGTTTACCATTGTAACGTCTAAGGGCTGCTTCCATAACAACAGCAGAAGACGTGTCTATCTGGAGGGGAAGGTCTGTAACTGCCTGAAGCTCTGTCATTACACGCACCATCATTTCTTTTTCGTCAATTTCGGGCAAACCAACGTTTACATCAAGGACTTCGGCACCCGCTTCTTCCTGTTCGAGCCCCTGGTGACTGATATAATCTATATCATTGTTGCGAAGGGCTTCTTTAAATTTCTTTTTACCTGTTGGATTTATACGTTCTCCAATTAAAACACAAGGGCGGCGTTTTCCGTCGGCATTTTTCCCAAAATATACAACCTTTGTACTTGAACTTATTACGCAGAAATCTTTTTCCGGCACAAGAAATTTTGCAGAAGCAAGCGCACCAGATTTTTCAAGAGTTTTTTTCATAAGAGAAATATATTCTGGCGTTGTTCCGCAGCAGCCGCCAAGAATTTTTGGTTTTGTACTTGGTACGGCCTGTACTTTTTTCATTGCCTTTACAAAATCTTTTGCATTTACATCAAAAACAGTTTTTCCATCTATTACTTTTGGAAGGCCTGCATTTGGATTTATAATTACCGGTACGGTTGCCGCAGCACAAAGACGCTCTACTGCAGGAAGCATTTCGACAGGGCCAAGACTGCAGTTTACACCTATAGCATCAACGCCAAGTCCTTCGAGTAAAGCAATCATTGTTTCTGGTGTAGAACCACTTAAGGTACGGCAGTCGGCATCATAAACGTTTGTTACAAGAATAGGGTAGGAGAGTCCTGTTGCTTCCATTGTTTCTTTTGCTGCAATTATGGCTGCTTTCGTTTCGTAGCCGTCGTTCATTGTTTCAATGAGAATACAATCAAATTTACAGTTCTTTTCCTGAGTCACCTTAAATGCAGTACGGAACGTTTTTTTATATAATGTAATGCAATCTTCAAAATCAAGATCGCCCATTGGTTTAAGAAGTTTGCCTGTAGATGATATATCAAACGCTATAAAAAGATTTTCATTTTTTACATCATTCTTTTTCAAATCTCTGCGCGCTCTTTTTCTTGCTTCATTTGCATTTTCAAGTGCCGCTTGTATTATCTGTTTAAGTTTAAGGGCATATTTAGTTTCAAACGCACCAAAAGTGTTTGATTTTATGATGTTTGCGCCGGCCATAAAATAATCGTAATGAAGCTGTGTGATTATTTCAGGATGCTTAATATTCCAGGTTTCGGGAAGTTCGCCTGGTTTGAGTCCTTTTGACTGAAGAATTGTGCCTGTGCCTCCGTCAAAAAAAAGCGGAGTTTTTCCAAGAAGTTTTTTTAATGTGTTTTTCATATTAATCCTGTATGCGCTTTTGCGCCTGCTATATTTATTTACGTGCAGAATGATGCTTTCGTTTTTCTTTATATTGTTCTTTATCTGCAAGCTGTACTAATGTATCAAGATCGCAGTTTTCTGAATCAAATTCTACTGCGCCAAAGCTTATGCTTATTTCAAATGGTAGACCGTTTTCTTTTGAAAGTGTTTTGCAGGCCTCTTTTAATGCAGTTTTTGTTTTTTCAATATGAGCAATCGGAAGTCCTGGAACTACACCTGCAAATTCATCGCCGCCTAATCTGGCAATTATATCGCTTTGACGGAATACTGATTTGAAGACTTCTGCTTCTGTTTGAATTGCTTTGTCTCCCATTTCGTGGCCGTATTTATCGTTGATTTTTTTGAGGTAATCCATGTCGGCAAAAAATACAATACCTTTTGAATTCATTTTTGTGGCAAGCTTTATTGATTCCTTGCCCATTTCTGTAAATCCGCGCCTGTTGAATACATTTGTAAGGCTGTCAATCATCGATATTTCATTTAGTTCTGTGTTGTCTATCTGAAGCATTAAATTTTCGGAAGTAAGCTTTGCGTTTTCTTCCAGTTGCTTTGTATATATGTATGATTGCGAGATGATCGTTGAAAAGGTTTTTAGGTAAATCATCATGAAAAGGTATTCGGTTGATACGCTCTTGCATAAAATGTAGCCGTATTGTTTATGACCAAAAAATATTGGATGAAGCATAAATGTTCCTGGGGCTGAACCAAGGTATTTTCGTGGAACAATCATTTTGCGTGGATTAAAAGAATCATTTAATTTCGTTTTCTTTATTTTATTTGGTTTATCTATGTAAAGTTTTACGGTTGCGTTTTCGGGAATGACAATTGGTTCTTCTTCGGAAATAAGTATTGGTTTGTCGTACATACATACTGTAATTCCTGATGCATAATAATCTGGAATAATTGTATCAAACATCTCGAATAAAAGATCAAGTGTCGTTTCGTTCTGAAGTGTTTCAAGAAGGTAATAAATGTTTTGTTGAATCAGGTGTTTTTCAAGGTAAAGTGATACGGACATATTATTACTGCCGGTATGTGCTTTTGTTTTTTCAAAGAATTCAGACTCTGTACTTGAGCAGCCACAGGATTTTCTGAAAATAGGTTTGATTTCTACAGGATTTTTTTCCGGGACTTCTATGCCGTTTGCTCTTTTCCAGCAAAGTTCTGCTGCTATTTTTCCCTGAAGTGTCATCTGCTGATTGATTGTCGAAAGAGAAAGTTCTGCAGTTTGTGCCTGAATTATGTCATCATAACCTACTACTTTTACGTCTTCAGGGACTTTTACACCAATTGTTTCAAGTGCATGTATAGAGCCAAAAGCCATCATGTCATTTGCTGCAAGTAATGCATCAAAATCTATGTCACTTTTATTTTTATATCGTGATTGAATTGCTTCAAGAGCTGCATCGAAAACAAAACGTCCTTCAAAACGCTTGTTGTCGTCAAAGGTCAAACCATTTTTGTTTATGGCTTCAATAAAAGCGTCAAAACGTTCTTTTGCTTCTTCTGAACCTGTTTCAATTGCAGACATAAATGCAAAGCTTTTACAGCCGTGTTTTCTCTTTAAGTGCTTGATGATTTTATCGTATGCTTCTATGCAGGAAACATACGTCCAGGTAGATTTTTTGATTGGAAGCTGTGTAGAAATGGATACTATATTCTTTGTATGAAAATTTGCAAGGCTTTCTGCAAGCTGCTGTTTTGATATAAAAGAAAGATATACTGCCGAAAGGATTATTACTCCGTCAATCTGATTTGCTTCGGCAAGCTTCATGCCAACCCAGTATTGTTTAGTAGAAAGATTTTGATTGTATCTTGTTGAAATTATTATGAGATTTGCTTCTTTATCGGCAAAAAATTGATTTATTCCGTCAAGTACAGAAAAAGTATAATCGTTTGCAATTTCACTTACCAGAACAACAATATTTTTCTTCATAACAACTCCATTAAGCATTTTACTATAGATTAGGGAAAAATTAAATATGAAAAAATCAAAAACTGGAAGAAAGCATTTCGTTTTCGTGATATACAAAGGTATGAATTGACAGTTTTTGATTGAATTTTAATTGAAGAATATAAAAAAAGATAAAAAAAATGTAGAAAATTTTAGATTTTTTTGAAATTTTCAGCAAAATTTATGAATTTTATGTTGACATTTTTTTATTTTGGGAATAATATAGTCCTCACCGTCGCAACAGAACGTTGCGAGAGTAAAAAGTTTTTTGACATAACAGGGAAGGAAAGAATAGAACAAGTAAGGTTCTATGAACGAAGACGTTAGTTTTTGTTCTGTACATTGACTACATTGTTTTATCAATTTTTTATCAAAATTGAATCTATCAATTCAGCAAATAAGAAAGCTGGGTTGAACTGAAATGGTAATCATTACCCTTCGGGGTATTGAAATAATCATGGAGAGTTTGATCCTGGCTCAGAACGAACGCTGGCGGAGCGTCTTAAGCATGCAAGTCGAGCGGTAAGTTGTAGCTTGCTATAACCTAGAGCGGCGGACTGGTGAGTAACGCGTGGGTGACGTACCCTTTTGACGGGGATAGCCTGTGGAAACACAGGGTAATACCGGATAAGCTCATATGTGTCAGAGGC
>JAGCTZ010000115.1 GCA_017963165.1 Treponema sp. | reverse complement strand
TACAGGAACTGCCGCATGGAACATGGTTGCAATCAGCCAGTACATTCTCGGTATTCAGCCTGATTTCGACGGACTTAAAGTTGATCCTTCAATTCCTGCTAATTGGGACGGATTTACAGCAACTCGCCTCTTCCGCGGTGCAAAGTACAACATCACAATCAAAAACCCAAGCCACGTTTGTAAGGGTGTAAAGAGCATGCTTGTTGACGGCGCTGCAGTAGAAGGCTGCGTAGTTCCTTATATTGAAAGCAAAAAAGAAGTCAATGTAGAAATTACATTAGGCTAGTTTTTGCACAAACTTTAAGATTGACGGTCCGGGGCGTTACACACATTCCCGGACTTTTTTGTTTTAAATCCGATTGATATACATTATTTTTATGCTGAAATTTCACAAGCATCATGATATGATAAATAACAGAAGGAGACTTATCTATGATTCCTGATTTTCAAACTTGTATGCTTCCATTGCTAAAATATGCTGCGGATAACAAAGAACATAAATTATCAGATGCAGTTGATGTTCTTTCGGATCAATTCAAGCTTACAAAAGAGGAACGTGAAGAGCTTTTACCGTCTAAAACACAAGATGTGATCTCAAACAGAATTAGTTGGGCACGTACTTTTATGAAAAAAGCAGGTCTTTTGGAAGATACCCGACGAGGATATTTTAAGATTACAGAAAGAGGTCAAAGCGTTCTTTCTGAAAATCTCGAAAAGTTATCTATAAAATATTTGGGGAAATTCGATGAATTCAAAGAATTTCGACAGAAACACAACGAAAAGGAATCAATTTCTGAAAGCATAACAACAAATGATGCAACACCAGAAGAAATGCTTGAAACCGGCTTTGCGAAACTTTCTGAAAATCTAGTTGATGACATACTTTCAAAAATTAGTGAATGTTCACCAACATTTTTTGAACATCTTGTCGTAGATTTATTAGTTCACATGGGATATGGCGGTTCTTTTTCTGAAGCAGCTCAGGTTGTCGGCAAAAGCGGCGATGAAGGCATCGACGGAATCATTAAAGAAGATAAACTTGGTTTAGATACAATCTATATTCAGGCGAAACGATGGAAAGGTGTTGTCGGTCGCCCTGAAATCCAGAAGTTTGCCGGCGCATTACTTGGTCAAAAAGCTTCAAAAGGTGTTTTCATTACTACAAGCACGTTTACAAAAGAAGCCGATGATTATGCTTCCAGTGTAGACCGCAAAGTTGTTCTCATAGACGGCGAAAAACTCGCCTCACTTATGATAGAGCATAATGTAGGAATCAGCACTGTCAGAACTTTTGAAATCAAGCGGATTGACAGTGACTATTTCGAGAGCTAAAACAAGCTAACTACCCCACCACAAAATAAAACTGCACACTTCCCTGCCCGGCAGCCGTTTATGCTTCTTCCGGCGGGTTAATTCTTTCCCATGCAAGTTTGGCGGCAGCCTGCTCGGCTTCTTTCTTATTTTTGCCTGTCGCAGGACCGTATGTTACACCATTCAAGATTACATTTGTCCAGAAAGTCCTGTCATGTTCGGGACCTGTCTTCTTTACAAGCTCATAAACAGGGCAGACTTTGTATTTTTTCTGAAAATATTCCTGCAGAAGAGTTTTATAATCTCTTATATGCCTGTTATCTAACGCTTTTGCAATTTCAGGAACAATATTACGCAGAACAAATTCCTGCGTAACTCTAAATCCATAATCAAGATAATAAGCACCAATAACAGCTTCCATTGCATCAGCCAGAATTGCTTTCATTTTTCTTCCGCCTGATT
>JAGCTZ010000114.1 GCA_017963165.1 Treponema sp. | reverse complement strand
TGTCAAAAGAGAAAAAGTTTCATCAGTAAGAGCATAAATAAGATAAGGCTTAAAGCGTCTGCATTCTTTAAACTGATTAATCAGAGGAAGTCCGTAAACAATGTGGCGGATATTCAAAAGCAGCTCTGTAACAAGAATCACTGGAATGGGAGTCCCGGAAGCAAAAAGAGGAACAGCTAGAAATTGTCCCGCACCAGCAAAAATCAAAATTCCGGTAGCAGGAGCAAGCCACCACGGATATCCAGCATTAATAGTAATGAGCCCAAAAGCAATCCCGCAGGAAATATAGCCCAGAAAAACAGGAATCGTAGTTCTGAGCGCAACCTTTAGACAATGTGTAGTCATGCAGCAATTGTAGTTGATTTTTCGCAATCAAACAAGTTAGAATTGTTCCAACTTTTAGGTTGTAAATATGATTTTCTTTGGTCACAAAAAGAAACATATGATGTGGAGACAATTAAAATTGAATATTAGCAAGGTCCAACACCCTATTCCGCCTGTGTGGAATGAACAAAGCCGCGTTCTGATTTTAGGCACTATGCCCTCCCCCAAAAGCCGTCAGACCGGTTTTTTTTATATGCACCCGCAGAACAGATTCTGGAGCGTGATGAGTAAAGTGTTTGAAGAAGAGTTTGTGTTTCCTAACAAAGATTTGGGTGGTGGCGCAACAGAAGCAACTATTACCGCAGCCATTACAGAACGACGAGCTTTTCTTTTACGACACAAGCTTGCAATGTGGGATGTTCTGGCTTCGTGCAAAATTGACGGTGCTGCCGACTCCAGTATTCGCGATGCAGTGCCAAATAATTTTACCTCGCTTTTTGACGGCTCTCAGATAAGTGAAGTTTTTTGCACCGGGAAAACTGCATACAATCTTTGGAAAAAATATTGCACCGGTAAATATGAACAGCGCTATAACCTTACCGTACACTGTCTGCCAAGTACAAGTCCGGCAAATGCACAGTGGAAAATAGAAAAATTAGTTGAAGCATATCAAATTTTAAACTGTCGTATTCCATAATTTGTGATAAAATCGATTATATAGATTATTGGAGACTCTCATGGACTTTTTTGAAAAACCAAACCTCGAAGAACTCATTACCTTCCGTCTTGAAGCAAATGTAAACACCTATGCCACCTTTATGAATGAAACAACTTCCACCCGCCTGGACTCCCACGATTTCCGTTACACAAACGGCGACTACACCTACCACGACACATACGTTGGCGGAGAACAATTTGCCGGACAGGAAGCAATCTGGAAAAACGGACAATCTCAATATGCCATGAACTATCTTGGCCGGGTGCTTGCAAAAGAGTTCAGCGGAAACTTTTTAAAAGAAGCCTTGCGCCAGGCCGATCATAAAATGCCTTACCGAGGTCCCGAATATTATCAGAGCGGTGAATACACTTACAAATGCTCTGTGAACGGCGACTTTACCTGGTTCCAGGGCTACGAAGAAATCTACTGGCACGCCCAGAAAGTGTATGAATGCTTTTTTCACGGCGGTGTGACTAAAGGTTAAAGCTCTGCAACGGTATAAAAAAAAATTTGACATTCAATTTTTCTGTGCTATCCTATATGTGATAGTGACACTATCACATTCGGAGGCTTAATGAAAACTTATACGGTCCATTCTGACTATCATGCGCAGGAAAACTCTATAATTGAAAGGCTTAGACTTTCTGAACTTGTCGACATCAAAGAATTTGATATGAAACAAGCATGGATAAACGTTGGAGGCTGGCAGAGTTGGAATCCTGGATTTGAAGTGGCACCGGGTCAGCAGCAGCCTTCGCTTACAAACAGACTTATAAAAGCCTGGAATAAATATCTTGTTTTTCCAAACACAACCTTTAAGCTAGACAAAAATATTATTCTTGGTCAATTTATTTCTTATCTCCGCTGGGGCGATTTTTATCTTGTTTTTGCTTCTGTGGGAAATGTTTCGCGCGTGCTTCCTCCTGTTCAATTTATTTTTGATCGTGCGCAAAATACAATCACTATCGAAATCTGCGACAAGGGCAATGACTGGCGGCGCGATGATATAACTGCTCAAATCGAAATTTTTACCGCGTCCTCTTTTTTTGAATGTAAAGACAAACTGCGCGAAATATATAATTCACTTCATTTTGCTCCAATTGCTCATCTTGGGAAAACTCCAGGTGGCTGGGAAAGCTGGTACAATCATTATGCAAACATAAACGAAGCGCTTGTTCTTAATGATCTTGAAGCCCTTACAAAAACAGAAAACGTAATTTCAAAAGGAAGCTTTAGCAGCAGAATTTTTCAGATTGATGATGGCTGGGAAATTGCTTTAGGCGACTGGCAGCCAAGAACCGACCGATTTGCAAATGGACTTGCCCCAATAGTTCAAAAAATAGAAGCTGCCGATTTTATTCCTGGCCTTTGGATTGCACCTTTTATAATTGATGCACGAAGCAAAACTGCAACCGAACATCCAGACTGGCTTTTACGCGATTCAAAACAAAAGCTTGTCACAGCAGGCTTTAATCCTTTATGGGGAAAACACGGCAACTTTTACTGCCTTGACCTTAGCCGAGATGATGTAATAGAACATCTTAACAACCTTATGGAAACTGTTATAAACGAATGGGGCTTCCGCTACATTAAGCTCGATTTTATGTACGCAGGCATGCTCTACGGAAAATATCAGACACCAACTGCTTCTTACAAAATCTTTAATCGTGCAATAACTGTACTTACTTCGCGGACAAAAACAAAATCTGGAAATCCTGTTGCTTATCTTGGCTGCGGAATTCCTTTTGAACTTTCGTTTAAATACACTCCGCTTTCAAGAATCGGCTGCGACACTTATGAACATTGGGTAAATAAAACTGCACGCTTTCTTAACTGGAACGGACGCAACGAAGCATACCTTAATCTTAAAGATACGCTTGGTCACGCATTATGGAATAACACTGTTTTTGCAAACGACCCGGATGTTGTTTTTGTACGAACACAAAATTGCTCACTTACACCAGAAGAAAAACTTTTGATTGCAAAAGTAAATATTCTTTTTGGAAGTCAGTTTATGTACTCTGATGATCCTGAAAAAGAAGGCGCACTTGAACGAAGTCTTAGTATGCAGATAACAGAATTCCGAAATCAATTTGCTACAGAAGAATTTGGTCTTATTCAGACTCAGGAAGATGTTTTTAAAATCTTTAATAGAACACACACCATAGAAGGTACAATAGATTTAAGGAGCAGATATGCAGATATTCGAAAACAAGATTAGTAACTCAACCTACAGAAAGGCTCTTAATTCTCAAAAAAAATTCCTTCGCAAATTTGGTGATGACAGAAATACAGAATATCATCTTTCTCTTGCAGATAATAATGTTCTGACTCCGCCGTTTGGTTGTAAGGTAATCCAAACAAATTCTGTTTCTTCGTTTGCAGAAACTCTTCCTTCAAAGCCTGTTATAATTGGAAACATTCGCATGGGCTTTGGTCACTATAGAATTTCTATGGCAATGGCCAGTGCTGCCCGCGCGTTAGGCTACACTCCTTTGTGGATGGACTTAAACTCTTTTCCGGAAACTACAGCCACAAAAATCATTTCGTACCAGAATGAACTTTATTCAAAAGGTTCCAGACTTTCTCAACAACCAAATTTCTTCAGCAAAACTTTTAATAAATTATTTTGGGAACCATTAAATTACACCGGTTTTAAAAAGCTTTCTTACAACGCCGGCGACCAGATTACTTCCGAGCTTATGACTCCCCTCTTCCGCGAGATTCCAAAAGACATTCCTTTTATTGCAACACATGTCTGGCCAAGTCAAGCTGCCGTTCATGCAGGAATGAAAAATGTCATCAACGCAATTCCCGATAACTGGCCTATGGCTCTTCATTTAAGTCAGGGTGCCGTTCACACAGTTCAAACTTATAATGCCTATTGGGGTTACCGAAGCTTAAACGGTTTTGACAGCAAAAAAATTTTGAACCCAATGAACAGGGATGACATTGTTTTTACAGGACATTACATAGACCACGAGCTTGTCAGCAATATAGAAAAAGATTGTGAGGCAAGAATAAACCGTGCAAAAAATAGTCAGCCAATTCGATTTCTTTTTACAATTGGCGGTGCTGGTGCTCAGGGAGAATTCTTTGCTTCGATGATAAACACTCTGCTTCCTTATGTAAAACAAAACAAGGCCTGTCTTTTTATAAACTGCGGCGATTATCAGAATGTATGGACAATGTTGTGCAATAAAATTCCTGACCTTAAAAATGGAAGCATCCAGACAACAGAACATTTTAATAATTGGGAAGAAGAGTTAGCCTTTTCTAACAACGCTCTTACATCAGAAGCAAACGGTATTCACGCATTCTGCAATAAAGACATTTTCGCTGCTGTTTACATAACAAATCTTCTTATGCGCGCAAGTGACATTTTAATTACAAAACCAAGCGAGCTTGCTTTTTATCCGGTTCCAAAACTTTTTATTCAACATGTGGGTGGTCATGAAATGTGGGGGGCTATTCATTCTGCAGAACTTGGCGACGGAACTCAGGAATGCGAAACTCCAGAAGCCGCAGACAACATAATCAAAATGATTATGGAAGACACAACTTTAATAGAAACAATGTGTCACAACATTATTAAAGAAAAAAATAAAGGTACCTATGATGGTGCCTATAATGTAATAAAACTAGGAGAACACGAGTATGAATGAACAGTTTAATGAAGAGCTAGATGACACAAAAACGGCAAGGATTGAACGCATTCTTGATGTTGCGTTTGAATTATTTTCTACACGCGGCATTGATTCTGTTGCAATGACCGATATTGCAGACAAAGCAAAAATTGGCGTTGCTTCGCTTTACCGATATTTTGAAACAAAAGAAATTCTTGCCGTAAAGACAGCAACTCAAGCATGGACAAAAAGAATGGATGATGTCCTGCCGTCGCTATTAAAATCAAAATATAAAAACGCAAAAGGTTTTGATCAGCTGGAACAGATTTTTAATCTTTTTGTAAAACTGTACGAAAACCATACAGACTTTTTGCGTTTCATTTATCTTTTTGATTCGTTTGCCGTAAAGGAAAAAATCCCTCGCGAAAGCATGGTAAATTACGAGGTTGTAATTCTTAAGGTAAAGCAGATTATTTCTGAAGCAATTGAAAAAGGATTTGAAGACGGTTCAATAAATGAAAAATATAAAGCCTATGGCGAAATGCTTTATTTTACACTCATGCATACCTTCTTTAGTGTTGCACAAAAGCTTTCACTAAGTGGAAAAATGCTTGATATGGATACAAAGAAAAACAGTGTCCTACAATTAAAGCTTTTGGCAGAGGTTTTATTAAACGGACTTAAATAAAACTGTGGGCACTGTGGTCCCTGAGCCTGTCGAAGGGTCACAAGAAAAAAACACAATTCTCAAATAACAGGAGGCATATTATGAAATCTTTAACACGCGGAAAAATGTGGTGTTATGCAATCGGACAGTTAGGCTGGTCTATCATCAGCGGTTTAATTGGTTCCTGGCTTGTATATTTTTATCAGCCGAATCAGGAAGCCATTGATGCCGGAATGATTTCGATGATTCCACAGGGACGTGTTATTCTTGGTATCCTTACATTTATCGGCTTGATTACTGCAGTTGGCCGCGTTTTTGATGCAGTAACAGATCCGCTTGTTGGAAACTGGTCAGACAACTGTAAGCACAAGCTTGGTCGCCGCATTCCGTTCATGAGATGGGCAGCCATTCCTCTTGGACTTGTATTTGTACTTGTTTTCTGCGCTCCTGTTCACGGTGTAAGCGCCCTTAATACCGTATGGCTTTTTGTTACAGTTCTTGCATATTACTTTCTCATTACCTGTTACTGTACTCCTTATACTTCGCTTCTTGCAGAACTTCCGCATAACCAGGAAGAGCAGCTTAAGCTTTCTATGTACATTTCTTTAACTTTTATTGTTGGTACCTGTATTGGTTATGCCGCCCCAACAATCTGGGACATTTTAATAAAGGGTGGAATGCAGCGAATCCCAGCAATGAGAATTACTTTTGCCGGCCTTTCAATTCTTGCAACAATCTTTATGCTTGTTCCCGCTTTTGGAATTAACGAAAAGGATTATTGCGAAACGCAACCTTCAAGTTCAAACATGTTCTCTTCTCTTGGAAAAACCTTTAAGAACAAGGATTTTAGAATTTTTGTTGCACAGGATATTATTTATTTCTTTGGACTTGCAATGTTCCAGACAGGACTTCCGTTCTTTGTAACAAGTCTTCTTCATTTACCGGAAACAATGACAACAATTATGATGGGCGGACTCACCTTCCTGTCTCTTATATATTATCCTTTTGTTTCAAAACTGACAAAAAAATGGGGAAAGAAAAAGCTTCTTGTTGCGGCTTTCATTGGCTTTGTTTTGACTTTTGGATTTACTGCACTTTCTGGCGACAAGCTTTCGTTCATTCCTATTTACGCACAGGCTGCAATAATTGTAGTGCTTGGTTCGTTCCCTCAGGCAATGTTTGGAATTATTCCACAGACAATTGTTGCCGACATTGCTCTCTCTGACGAAGCTGTAACAGGTGAATCAAGAAGCGGAATGTTCTACGCCGCAAGAACCTTTGCCATGAAGCTTGGACAATCTCTTGCAATGCTTTTGTTTACATCGCTCGCAACAATTGGAGTTGCAAAAGTAGCCAGCGGAGCCGCACAACAGGCAGCCGGTTCGCCATTAGGTTATAGAGTCGTTGCGCTTGTAGCTTCGTTGTGTTGTGTAGCTGGCGGTTTGATTATGTCGTTCTTTAATGAAAAGCGCGTGTTAGAGATGATCAACAAGTAACGCTGCTTTCTTTACATCTTTCTTATCAGCAAATCGGTGCGGCTGTGAGGTTCTTACAGTCGTACCTTTGCCTAATTCACTTTTGATTTCGATAGTTCCACTCATAAGTCCAAGAAGTTCTTTTGCAATTGCAAGCCCCAAACCTGAACCAGGAATCACAGCATTTACTTCATTATCTTCGCGCGAATAATTATTGCAAACATACGGCAGGAATTCCTCTGAAATACCAATACCTGTATCTTCGCAAATAAAATCAATCATACATTCATTTTCATTTTTACCCGGATACTGTTTAAGTCCAAATTTTACAACACCTCTAGGCGGCGTATATTTTATTGCATTCATCAGAATATTCATAACAACATCTGTGGTATGAATAATATCCTGATAAATATATGGATTATAAATTTGACTCCAGTATTCCAGCTTTACACCTTTTGTAACAGCAACCTTTTTTACAAGATTATAAATGTTGTCTACAGCATGCGAAATATCTGTTGGAGTTTCTTCAAGATGAACTTCACCCGAACCAATTCTAGAAAGCTCTCCAATATTATTTACAAAGCTAAGCACTTTCTCTTCTGCACGTTTTGCCTTTGAAAGATTTTCACAGATAATTTCAGGATTACTAAGATTGCTTCCAATATTATTTGTGCTTTCAATTATTTCTTTAATTAACGGAGAAATGTCCTTTACAACATTTGACATAAAAATGTCTTTTGCTTTATTTGCAGTAGTTGCTCTAGTAAGAACATGTTCAAGCTCCATCTTCTTAAAGTTTTCTATTTCTGAATGAACATACCAGCGCTGCTCTTCTGTAACATCATTTATGAAAACATAGAAAATATCACCGTATTTTTTTGTCTTTACAAAGCGGCCGTAATCTTTTACATATTTTACAGTTCCGTCTTTTGCCTTTATTCTATATTCAACATAATCAAGATCATTATCTTCTTTAATTTGATTTTCAATACTTTTTTGAACATATTCAAAATCAGCAGCCATAACAATTCCCTTAAAAGAATTGCCCGTATATGTTCTGAACTCTTCTGCCGTTTCGCAGGCAAACATATTCATAAGCTCTTTATTAAAAGAAATTATTTCAAGATTGCCATCGGCATGATAAGAGAAAAATCCTCCGGGAACAGCTTCTGCTACTTCACTGGCTGCAACCAAAAGGCTTTCGTTCATGTGCCAGGAATCATTTTCGCCTGTCCGAGTTTTTTTAGGCTTAATGATTTCTACAGAACTGCTGCGCAAATAAGCTTCATAATTTTCTACAGAAAGAGGCTTTGAAAAATAGTAACCCTGAATGTAATCACAGCCAAGGCTTTTTAAAGTTACAAACTGATCAGTTGTTTCGGCACCTTCGGCAACAGTAAGAAGCCCAAGTCTATGAGCCATCTTGATTATGTTTTCAATAACAATTTCATTTCTTTCCAAATCGCGGACAAAACTTATATCAAGTTTTATAACATCCAGAGGGAATCCCGCAAGCATTCCAAGAGAAGAATAGCCGGCACCAAAATCATCCATTTCAATTTCAAATCCAAGATTCTGAACCTTTCTTACCTGGGAAACAATTATATCTGTATTATCTGAATACAAGGATTCTGTAACTTCCATATGAAGAAATTCATGCGGAACTTGATAGCTTTCTATTAACTGAAGCTGCTTATCTATAATTCCCACTTCAATAAAATCTCTTCGCGAAACATTTACAGAAATTGGAACAATAGGATAACCTTCTTTTTCCCAACGCTTAATATCTTTACAAACCTGTTCAAGTACAAAAAAATCGAGCTTTGTTATAAATCCGTTTTTTTCAAAAATTGGAATAAATTGATTTGGTCCCATAAAACCATATTCACCGTGTTTCCAGCGAACAAGAGCTTCGGCTCCAACTATTTTTTCTGTGATTGCTTCGTGCTTTGGCTGATAGAAAACCATGAATTCGTTATTCTCCAGCGCAGCTTCCATTGTCTCAATAATGTGCTGTTCATCAAGCAACTGCTTTTGTAAGCCACTTTCAAAAAAGGCAATGTCTTTTCCGTAAATACCTTTTATTTCGCGGATAGCAAGAAAGGCTCTGTCACAGCAAACAATAAATGGAAGGTCATAACTGATTGGAGCATTTATTCCCACTTTTGCAATCTGATGTGGAATTGGCGCAGTATCAAGAATTGCTTTACTTATTGTCTTTACGCGTTCAACATCAACTACATCACCTTCGTAATCAAAAAATAGAATAAACTGATCGCCGCCAAAACGACCGGCAATTCCTCTTGGCAAAAGACCTTTGAGCCTCTTTGCTGTGTATGCTAAAAATTCATTACATTTTTCTTCGCCATACAAAGTATTAGAAGATTTAAAGTTGTCAAAGTCAAAAGCCATTACGCAGAATCTTTTTGTCGGATGTTCTGCACGGATTTTTTCGGCTTTGCGCAGGAATGCCTGACGTGTATAAAGACCTGTAAGTTCATCACGCTCAAGTTCATAGATTGCAGAATTTGCATTAAAAAGTTTTATTGCTGTTTTAAGACGATTATAAACACGATTAGGGGCAAAAGGTTTTTTAAGAAAATCAACAATATCAAGATCAAGAAGCTTTATTTCAAGATTTTCATCAGGAGCAGAAAAACTTATAAGAACAGGAAACTGCTCCAAAGTTGGAATAGCTCTGATTGTTTCAAGAATAGGAAGAGCGCTTTCTGAATCTATAACGGCAGCCGAAATAACATCTTCTTTATCCTGTAAAAGTAAAAGGATTTCTTCTTCGGCCTGGGAATAAACAATATTGTAATGTGAAGAAATAATATCTGTTAAAAGTTTTCGATCTTCTTCATTTTTTTCAACTAAGAGAATTGTTGGTTTTTGTTGTTCTGGACCTTCTTTCATAACAGTTCCATTAATTATCCTGTTTCCACCTATCTACTATTAATTATAACACATCTTTTTAGAATAACAATTATAATTTTTTATTCTGACAGGGCACCTTCAAGACGTGTTTTTTTTTCTATGTATTTTTTTTGGAGTGTGGTATAATTAAATATTGATAAAAAAAGTGTGATGAGTTTGCGTTGCGAACCTTTAATCTATTACTTTTATAGGAAGTAAAATATGGGAAAAAAGAGTGTAAAATTACCTCTCATCTACTTAATTGGCGTGCTTTTAATAGCAATTGGTTTCTGCCTTCCTTTGTTTAGAGGAAAGCTCCTGAATGTTACAGCAAATGGTTTTAAGTTCATTCATCTGGACAAGAACTTTGGCTGGAGCTCTCTTGCTGCTCTCCTTATTTTCTGTGGAGCAGTTGTTGGTGCAGTTTTCTGTTTTGTAAGTGCAGGAAAATCTACAAGCTTACTTAGACTTATCTGTATTATCGTAAGTATTGTTGGAGGATTGATTTTCCTCATCAAGTTCAGCGATAACGGCGTTACAAAGGCAATTGGTAAATTCAACCTGAAATATGCGGCAATTGGTTTGTACATGATTTGTGCAGGATGGATTGTTGGTCTTATTGGAGCTATAACAAACAAATAAATTCTGGGGTCCCTGAGCTTGTCGAAGGGGCTACAGTTTTATTATTACAGCGCCGGATTTTTCGTCTTTTGGCAAAGAGTCCGGCGTTATTTTTTTAACCTGAATTAAATCGCCGCTTTTAGGAACAAACGGTGGTTTTGGAAGACGGTTGTTGTTTTCATCAGGAATTGTTAAAAGCGCAAGACCGTATTCCGTGCAGGCGTAAAAGCCTTTCATATAATTTGGCAGCTTAAAGCCATCGGAAGTAATACGGATTAAGGATTTTTTGACACCATTGAACCCTTTGGCCCCTTCGACAAGCTCAGGGACCGCAAAAGAAACTTTGCTCACCGAAATAAACGACAGCGTAGCCCTTTCTTTTGGAAGCTTTGCATCTGTAGAAAGCTTAAGCAGTTTTGAAGGCGCTCCTTTTGTTTCAAAAGCAAAATTGCACCATTTATTCTTGCTGCCTGTATAAGCCTTAAAACCATTCATCGGGCAATCACAAGAATGAGGACAAGGAGCTAAAACTGCTGCACCGTCCTTTAAGAATCTGTCGCGCAAAAGACTAAGCGTTCGGGCTGCTTTTGGAACTCCCGGTTCTATCAACAAAAATCTGGAATCTTTTTGAGCATAATGCAGCAACTGATCAAAATATTTTTTTACTTTAAATTCTGGCGGCATGTCATTTGACTGATCCAGTTCGTTAAACATATTTGCACAAGTTATAAAAGAAGCCTTTTGTTTAAGCGTTGTTCCAAAACTTCCTTTTACACGAATTATCTGCCATGGTTCTGCATTTAACTTTGCACATACAGAAAGGAAAATATCTTCGCCAAGAGCCATGCTGTTTGCAGAAACATCAAGACAATACCAGACAAACTTGCGGGAACGAAGCTCCGGCCTTGCAAGAAAAAGTGCCGTTACAACTGTAAGTGGTCCGCTTCCTAAATCAAGACAGATACAATCTTCCTGTGGAAAACTCTGTTCCGGCAGATTTGAAAAAAGCTTTGTAAGGCGGACAAGATTCCACCAGGTAAAATAACGAACGTAAGAACTAAGCTGAACATTTTCGTTCATGTA
This sequence comes from Treponema sp., assembly GCA_017963165.1. Next base: position 19,951 of record JAGCTZ010000114.1, on the reverse strand, counting down.
GCCAAGCCTTCTGGAAGCACGATCATCTGTCATCTGATGAGAAAGCGCACGAATATTTTCCGGCAGCTGCTGAAGCTGTCTGCTGTTCAGAGGCTTTATTCCCTGCACGACCTGATCAAAATTTTCGATTATTTTGAGCGCATCCTGTGGCACATTTTTAGAGTCAAACAAAGAATTGGCTAGCGTTTGTTTTTCGTTCATCAAAAAAAATATACATAAATTATGAATTGTTCGCAACCTATGTGACAGAATGCGTAAAAAACTATAAAATAAACAAACATGAGTCAGGACACATTAATATCTATTCAGAACTGTAGAATTGAAAATCCGCGAAAAACTGTTGTTCCGCTTTTAAATTGGACAATGGAAAAAGGACAGGTCTGGCTTGTTATTGGTCCAAACGGTGGCGGCAAGGCAGATTTTTTTAATGCTCTTGCAGGAGAAGCCGGATTAAAAATTGTCCCTATCGAAACCGGCTTTCAAAAACAAACTGACGAAGGACAGATTTCTCTTTATTCAAATACATTTGGTAAATCTATAGAAATTGTTTCCCTGGAAAAAGCTGCCCGCATAATTCAGGAAGAACGCGAAAATGACGAAAGCGATTATTTAGAAGGCGGCGTAGACATAGGACGAACAGGCCGAGTTTTTATTGCCGAACGATTATGTCCAGATTTAAAAAAGGGCGACACCCTGCCACCTGAAGCTTTGTCTCTTGATTCCCGCCCCGAAATAGAACTTACTGGTATTAAAAAAATCCTGGACCGCGGTTTAAAATATATGTCTACCGGTGAAATCAGACGAACACTTTTGGCCCGTGCCCTTATAAGTGGAAAAAAACTTTTACTGCTTTCTGATCCGTTTGCCGGACTTGATGCACAAAGCAGGAAAATTATTTTTGATTTTGTACAAGAGCTGCAAACCCTTCGAGAGCCTCAGGGACCCCTTCTCTCGCAGGCAGAGCGACCGGTAATAATTCTTGGAATGGAACGCTGGAACGAAATCCCAGATTCTATAACAAATGTCCTTGAATTTGCAGATAAAAAAATAAGCTTCTGCGGAACCCGTAAAGAATACGAAAAACTTATTGCCGACCGCAACCAAACTAATGGACGAATGTCAGAAAAAGAGGCTGCCGCATTTAAAGAATTATTTGGAAGCGGGGTCCTTCGACAGGCTCAGGAACCGCTGGCAGCTCAGGGACCATACGACGCAAAGGAACCACACGACGATCAAGGACCGCTTGTTCAAATGACAGACGTAAATGTTGCCTGGAGTGACAATCATGTTCTTAGAAATCTTAACTGGACTGTAAACAACGGCGAACACTGGCTTATTCGTGGTCCAAACGGCAGCGGAAAAACAACACTTCTGGAGCTTATAACCGGCGATAATATGCAGGTTTATTGTAACGATGTCCGCCTTTTTGGAATTAAACGTGGCTCTGGCGAAACAATCTGGGATATAAAAAAGCACCTTGGGATTGTTTCTTATAGACTTCATGTAGAATATCGTATGCTTGGCGGCACAAGTCTTGAAAACGTAATAATTTCCGGCTTTAGAGATTCAATTGGTCTATACGAAACAGCAAAAGATTCAGAGCGCGTGCTTGCAAAAAAATGGCTCCGGCTTGGTGGTTTTGAAGGACGCGAACAGGAATCCTTTGGAAATCTTAGTTACGGTGAACAGCGTGCAATTCTTATTCTTCGTTCCGCTGTAAAAACTCCAAAGCTTCTTATTCTGGATGAACCTTGCCACGGTCTGGACGAAAGCTTCCGCAGCAAAATCCTTCATCTAATGGAGCTGATTGGTCAAAGCGGCACGACAACAATGCTTCACGTAACACACGACCCAACAGAAATCCTCCCATGCGAAAAACATATCCTTGAACTTTTACCAGATCAGGATCCTATGTACAAAATTCTGTAACCCTAAATTCTTCAGTGCGTCCACATTATAAAATAAAATTTATAAGCATGAAAAATCCTCCCAGGCGCCTTATGGATTCAAAACCGCAAGCTCGCTTGCTACACGCTGGCGTGCCTTGTAATTATATACATGGCCGCCTTGCGGCCGCACGCCAGAGTGTTTTTGAATCCACAAGTCGCCTTCCGCATTTTTCATAATCTCTACTACAATTTTTTATAATGTGTCCGCCCTGGTAAAATGATTTGTCATTTTCTATATAGTGCTTTATAATAGTAAATTAGTTACAAGTTATAAGGAGAAATAAATTTATTATGCATAGTATAAAAGGAAAACTTATATTAATTTCCGTTGTAATTATTCTTATTGGTATTATGGCAACAGGTGGATTTTCTTATTATTTTGCGGATAAAGCGCTTAGAACATCTTCCAGAAGTAGTTTTGAATCTCTTTCAAGTGATGTTACAAATCAGATTAATGAACTAAATGAAAAAGAATTCATGCTTCTTAATTCTATTGCCGAAATGCCTTTTGCCCGCGACCCGGAAGTTTCTCTTGAAGAAAAAAATCATCAGATGGCAGATGTTGTAAACTTGAATACTGATAAATATGAAAACTGCGCTTTTTATGATGATGAAGGCTTTACTTATATCCGTTCAACAGGACAAAAACTCAACCTTGCTGCAGGCCGCGTTTACTTTGAACAAGCTATGCAGGGAAATAATTATGTTGTTGACCCGGCCTTTTCTGCTGTAATTAATGCAGTTCTTATGTTCTACGCTGTTCCTGTTTACAATTACAATGGAAGGATTCACGGTGTAGCTGTTTCGGTTATTAAAGGAAACAGACTTTCGCACATTGTTTCCGGCATTACAATTGGGGACTATTATCATCCTTTTGTTGTTAGTAAATCTACAGGCGAAATTATTGGATTAGCCGAAGATTCTGATATTGATCTTGAAGCAAATACTGCGCTTGCAGGTGCAATTCAGGATGCAATAAACGGCAACGAAGACATTATTGAATATATAGATTCAATAACCGGAGTAAAAATGTCGTTCCTTGCAAGTTCGGTTCCTTCAAAACCAGAATGGCTTGTTGTTTGTGCCCTTCCTTACGATTACTACTTTGGCGGCCTTGCAAAAATCCAGCATTCTATCATTGCTATAATTCTTATTTCATTTGTTGTAATTCTTCTTTCTCTGCTTATTTCTTTGAACAAGTTCCTTAGACCATTGCTTGAAGTTACAAAATCAATTACAGAGCTTGCAAGTGATAGTGCAGACCTTACACGCAAAATTCAGGTTTACAATAAAGATGAAATTGGAGAAGTTGTTAAAGGCTTTAACTTGTTTACAGATAAACTCCGCAACATCATCATGGATATTAAAAACTCACAAGAAACTCTTGATGTTGTAAGCGTTGACATGAGCCATTCTGCTACCGACACCTCGGATATTATGGCTAAGATTTCTACAAGTATTGATCAGCTTCATACGCAACTTGGAGAACAAGCTTGTACAGTTGCCGAAACAGTTTACGAAGTTAGCGAAGTTTCAAATAACATTGCTTCTCTTGATGATTTGATTAAGGTTCAGGTTGATGAAGTAACACAGGCTTCTTCGACTGTAGAAGAAATGGTAAGCAATATTGCTTCGGTAAACAGAATTGTAGACCGCATGGCTTCTTCCTTTAACAATCTTGAAAGCAATGTTCGTAACGGTTCCGAAAAGCAGATTCTTGTTAATGATAAAATCATTAAGATTCAGGATGAATCAGAAATGCTTGAAGAAGCAAATACTGTTATTCAGGGTATTGCAGAACAGACAAACCTTCTTGCTATGAATGCCGCCATCGAAGCTGCGCACGCAGGTGAAGCTGGAAAAGGCTTCTCGGTAGTAGCCGATGAAATTCGTAAGCTTTCGGAAGATTCTTCAGAGCAGTCACAGAAAATTGGTGAGCAGCTTACAAAAATCAGAGAATCTATTTCCAGTGTAACAGTTGCTTCCGGCGAATCTCTTGAATCATTTACAAAACTTTCTGGAATGATTGCAGAAACAGATTCCCTTGTACGTCAGATTAAAGATTCTATGAATGAACAGACAGAAGGTTCTAAACAGATTAATGAATCTTTGCAGACCTTGAATGACAATACTCGTAACGTAAAAACTTCAAGTAATACAATGACCGCAACAAATAAACAGGTTATGGATAGGATTCATATTCTTGAAGCTGTTACTGAACAAATGGCAAACAATATGAATGGTGTTGCTCAGGATTCACAGTTGATTGCAGATTCCGGAAAAATACTTTCAGAGAACTCTCGTAATGTACGTAATAGTGTTTCTAAGATAAGCGCACAGATTAAGCAGTTTAAGGTTTAATCACGCAATCGGCATTTAAAGAAATAAAAACGAGGCAATCTTGTTATATGGATTGCCTCGTTTTGTTTATAATGATGCGGCTTTTCTACAATGTAAATTTTTCCAACTCATCATTAATTGTCTGAACAGAATTCTGGTTATTAACTGCCTTTTCATTAATGATATCAATTGATTGAGAGAAGTCCCTGAGAATTCCAACAGAAACATTCATTGACGAATCAATTTTTTCGGAAAGCGAAACAACCTCTTTAATACCAGAAGTAATTTCTTCTGTATAAGTTGCCTGATTCTTAATTAATTCATTTACACTTTGAATGTTACTTGAAATCTTGTTTGTTGTAGAAAGAATTTCTTCGGCACCAACAGACTGAATTTCCATTGTTTTTGCGATGTTTTCGACAACATTTGTCTGTGTTCCAATTTCCTGCTGAATCTTATAGAACATAGACTTTGTATCTCGCATGCTTGAAGAACCTTCCTGAATGGCAGTAGTAATTTCGGTAATCAAATCCTTGATACTCTTTGCCTGGCTCTGTGTACTTTCGGCAAGCTTACGAATTTCGTCGGCAACAACAGAGAAGCCTTGTCCAGCCTCACCAGCATGTGCAGCCTCAATTGCAGCATTCATGGCAAGAAGGTTTGTCTGCGAAGCAACCTGCTGAATAACCTGAATAACTTCAATCATCTTCTTTGATTTTTCGCTTACAGAATTAATTACAAGCTCTGTTTTTTCTACTTCGGAAGAACCTGCATCAGAAGATTCAGAAAGATTATTAGAAAGCTCACGAGCCTGTTTAATCAGTTCATTAATCTGATTTGTATTTTCAGTCATCTGCGAAATTGCTTCTGCATTCTGCTCTTCGGCCTGTGCCTGATCCTGCATTGTAGCACTGACCTTTGCTGCATCATCATTAAGCTTTGAAATACTTGTATTTGCAGCTTCCAGAAGTTCATCCTTTTGTGCATTTTGTTTATGCATTTCTTCAAAGCTTGAAACAATCATGTTCATACTTGTAGATGTATTTTCGGTAATAGAAAGAAGCTCTTTTGCAGCATCGCCAACAGATACAGATTCCTTTTTAAGTGTTGTAAGTGACTTATAGAGGAAGTCCATAAGCTTGTTCATCGAAGTCATTATTATACCAAAATCATCAAATGTACCAATGTTCAATCGTGTAACAAGATCACCTTCTTCGCGCAGAGAATCAATCTGTTGAACAGTAATTTTAAATCGTTTTCTAAGCTGATAAAGAACAAGAATACAAGCCGGCAGAGAAATAAAAGCACTCATAAAGAATGCATAAAGGCCTTTTCGTACAAAAAGCTTAAGTGGCCAGCCATGACGAACAGCACTATAACCTGAACAGAACAAATGCCAGCCCATAATAAGCATTGCAACAACAGTAATCATGGCAAGAGTTATTGTATAGCGGGAGTTTTTCATCTCATCTGTATTCTGAATTTTAAGCTTGGAAAGTTGTGCACGAGCCAGAATATTAAAACATTTTGTAGAATAAGCAATTGCAAGAAAAGCATAAAGCAATACAAGAATAAGAATGATTGAAAGATCTACAATATTGTAATTAAGACCTCCTGTTAATGTCTTAATGATAATTGTAGAGCCGTTTCCCACCGGATATCCGAGCAGAAGCGAAATTGTTGTAATTGTATTAACTCTGTTAAGAATTTTCTGCGCAAGCTTCTTTTCATCATCAGAAAGAGAACGAGTTTCTGCCTCGCTAATAAGTTTAGAAAGAGGTTTTATCATTCTATAAGAAATTATAGATACAAGAACAAATATTCCAGCAGCAGGGCCAAGAGATGTACTTAAATGCTGTAACCAATCCAACCAGGTAGAACCCTTTATCTGGGTTACCTGAAATGAAGAAAGTAAAGGGACGCCTATAACTGTAGACAATCCAAAAAATAGCAAATATGTAATAAATAAACTCATATCTATAATTTTAGACTGAAGAGAGAAATAATGCAAATGATTTTTATTAAAACAGAAATATTTGCAGGGCTGCTGTATTATAAAACAGAAGCCCTACATATAATATGTCTTTATTGGTGGAAATCCGTTGAAGGCGACCGAGGCGTATGTTGATGTATACGCTCCTGTCGAAAGCCAGTAAAGCTTGTCTCCGGCTTTAAGAGAAACAGGCAGCTTATATTTTGCATCTTCGTACATGATATCCATACTGTCGCAGGTAGGGCCTGCAATAATTACAATTCCTTCTTTTTCACCGGGAACATCACGGCTTGTTACAACAGGATATTTGATTGATTCATCAAGAGTTTCAATAAGCCCATTGAATTTGCCTGCATCTACATAAACCCAGCGAGCAAGAGCTGTATTGTTTTTGCGGGAAGTAAGAATAACTTCGCTTGTAAGAATGCCGCTATCACCAACAAGAGAACGACCCGGTTCAAGAATAATTTCCGGTATATCTTCGCCAAAGTCTTCTTCTATATAACGTGTAATTTCCGAAGCATATTCTGCAAGAGTATTTGTAGGTTCAACATAGCTTGCAGGAAAACCACCACCCATGTTAATCATGCTCAAGCGGATTCCTTCTTCTTCTTCAAGTGATGTAAAAAGATATTTTACTTTAGCAATAGCATCGTTCCACTGACCAATATCGCGCTGCTGACTTCCTACGTGAAAGCTTATACCATAAGGAGTAAGTCCAAGATCACGGGCAAGAACAAGAAGATCATAAGCCATATCCGGGTGACATCCAAACTTGCGTGAAAGAGGCCAGTCTGCACTTACAGAATTTTCTACAAGAATACGAACATAAATGCGTGAACCTGGTGCATTTTCTGCAATTGCTTTAAGGTCGTCCTTACTGTCTGTTGCAAACATGCGGACACCTTTTTCATAAAAATATTTAATGTCTTTTGCTTTTTTGATTGTATTGCCGTAAGAAAGGCGGTCTGGTGAAACATCAAACTTTGAAATCATATCAAGCTCATAGCGGGAAGCAATATCAAAGCAGGAACCCATTTCGGCAAGCATTTTAATTACCGGTTCCCCAGGATTAGCCTTCATTGCATAATAAATACGTGCATAAGGAAAAGAATCTTTAAGCCTGATGTAATTTGTTTTGATTGTGTTAAGATTGATTACAACATTTGGAGTTTCCAAATCTTTTGAAAAGTCAAGAAAACGCTGCCAGTCCTTATCGCTGACATAGTCTTTACGATTAAACATACATTACTCCTGTAATGACAAATAACCGGTCAAAGCCGTCACGCTGGATAGGAACCCTATTAATTTCAACGTTGATGAATAATAACAAAAATGATTAATGTTGTAAATGAAAATTTTTTATTTTTTTGTTGGCGCCAGATTATCCTTATGCAAATTATAAGCGCCTGTCTTCCCTATTCATTTAAAATCTTCTATAATAAATCATTCTAATTCTTAATTGCCTTTTTATGAGAGGAAAAAAATGCCTAAAATCGAATGTAACGAAAAATTATTCTTTGAAGCTATTGGAAAAAAATACACTTATGATGTACTGGAAGATATCCTTCCATGTGCAAAGGCCGAGCTTGATGAAAAACCTGATATGAGCCAGCCGGAAGATGAACGTGTTGTAAAAATCGAATTAAATGATACAAACCGCCCTGACCTTTGGTCTACAAATGGTGTTGCACGCCAGATTAAACTTCACGAAGGCGGAAAGACCGTTGACTATATGAAGCTCATGAGCAATCACGGAAATAATGATTACGGAGAGCGTGTAGTTTATGTTGATCCAGAGCTTAAGGATATTCGTCCGTACATGGTTGCATTCATGATTACAGGAAAAGCAATTGATGATCCTATGCTCAAGGATATTATTCAGACACAGGAAAAATTGGCATGGAACTTTGGACGTAAACGTAAATCTATTTCTATGGGTGTTTACCGCGTAGACCAGATTAAGTTCCCGGTTAAATATCACGCTGTTGATCCGGACAAGACTAGCTTCGTTCCGCTTCAGTGCGATGCTCCTATGACTTGCCGCCAGATTCTTACAGACCATCCAAAAGGAAAAGATTTTGGCTGGATTTTGCAGGATATGAAAAAGTTCCCTCTTTTGAGCGATGCAAAGGATGAAGTTCTTTCTATGGCTCCAATCATCAATAGTGCTACTCTTGGTGCTGTTCAGGTTGGTGATAAAGATTTAATGGTTGAGCTTACCGGTGACAATATTGAAAACCTTATTTTGAGTGCCAACATCGTAGCCTGCGATTTTGCTGATCAGGGATATGAAATTAAACCTATTCTTGTTCGTCATCCATACGACACAGGACTTGGAAAGGACATTATGGTTCCTTACTATTTCCAGCCAACAACTAAAACTACACTTGCTGCAGTAAATAAACTCTTGGGAAGTGATTTTGATATTGATACAGTAAAAGATGCGCTTATCAGAATGGGCAACAGCGTAGAGATTTCTGCGGTTCCTGAGGCTCTCGAAGGACCTGCAGACTACACCATCACCCTTAGCCCAGCTCCATACCGCAACGACTTCCTTCACGAAGTAGATATTATTGAAGATGTAATGATTGGCTGCAATGTAAGCGCATTTGAGCCAAGAACACCACAGGACTTTACTGTAGGACGTTTGCTCCCACTTACAGAGTTCAGCCGCAAGGCAAAAACTTTAATGGTTGGCCTTGGATATCAGGAAATGATCTTCAATTATGTTGGTTCTAAAAAGGACTACGTAGATAATATGCTTATTGACGGCTCAAAAGTAATCGAAATTGCAAACCCAATGAGCGAAAACTACCAGTTCATCCGTCCAGAAATTCTTTCTTCACTCTGTCGTGCAGAAGCAGGAAGTGCCAACGCAATGTATCCTCACAAGATTTTCGAAATTGGTAAGGTTGCTTATCTTAAAGAAGACGAAAACACAGGTACAATTACACGCCAGCACCTTGGCTTCCTTACAGCAGCTGCAAACGCTAACTTCAACACATTGGCCAGCGAAGTTTCAAGCTTAGTATACTTCCTTGACCACGAATACAAAGTTGTAGAAAGCGACGACCCACGCTTTATCCCAGGCCGTCAGGCAGCCCTTATGGTAAACGGAAAACAGGCCGGAGTATTCGGCGAACTTCATCCACAGGTTCTTGAAAACTGGGGTATTACAACTCCATGTGTAGCCGGTGAATTGGATCTGGAAGATTTAATCTAAAATCAAAATAAAATTTTTCTATAAATTACAGTTCTTCTTATAACGGCAACAAGCTTTGAAAACCTGTGCGCGCTTACAGAACAAAGTTATAAGCTTGTTACCAGATAAACGGAATCACTCTAAAGCGAACCTTCTGCTTGTACTCTTTGTAGCCTGGCAAACCTTCTTCCAGAACCTTTTCTTCATTCTTAATTCTTTTGGCAATAATCGGAAAATACATGAGTGTTATTACAAACGAAATAATTGAACCAAGAACAAGCGGCATAGCAAGGAACAAAAACAATGTACTCATATACATCGGATGGCGAACAACTCCGTAAAGCCCGGTGTCTATAACCTTTTGATTTTCTTGGACTTCGATTGTGCGCGAAAGGTAAGTGTTCTCGCGAAGAACTTCTGCATATAAAACATAAGCCAGAAGGAAAACTCCAGCGGCAACATAAGAAACAATATCAGGCAGAACAATCCATCCAAAACGATAATTCAAACCTGCAACAATAAATACTGCAAGAAACATCAGGCCGCTCAAAGCAATTACAGTCTTCTGTTCCTTCTGCTCTTCTTTTGCATTCAGGCGCTTTTTCAGAAGCTCTGGATTTTTGAACATCATTATAATTCCTGCAACGAACATCGGGATAAATAAAATCCCAAGCAAGAGCCAGGCATCAAAAAACTTAAAGCTGCCGGCCGGGATAAAGAGAAGTGCTCCCATCAAAACAACACCACATAAGAATTTTGCTATTGCTAAAAAGAAAAGTTTTGTATTCATTTTTTTGCTCCTTCTATCTGGTACTTTATCATTCCGTCATCATCCTGGAATTGCTCTGCAAAACACCACAATGCTGTTCCTTCATCAAGATTAAAAATAACACTATGAACAGTCAAGTGTTTATTTATTTTTGTACGTACAGGATCAACAGTTCTTGAAGCTACTCTATAAAGAATATCCATTGCCTGCATTTCATCCTGAAGAATTCCATTTGAAGGAGAAAGTTTATCGCAAATAATATCGTATCTGTCTTTGCCGTCTATGAACTTTTCTTCGGTGCCTTCAAAATAGCCGGGAACAATTATAAAATTTGTAACTGCCTGAAAATCTGAATCATTGTAAGTTACAACTAACTTTCTTCTTTCTCCATAAATATCGGTTTTATCAACGTCATTCACCCATTCCATAATTGCACTACGACCAGACTTATCGGCCACCATAAAATGATAAGATGAACGGCTCGAATCATGCATATCATATTTTTGAGCAATCTCAACAGCATCTTCAAGCGAGTCTGCATAATCAAGAATCATTCTTATAAAAGTTGAAGTAGTAATATCCGGTTTATCTGTATTTTGATTTGTTGGAATAGAACCGGTTCCAGGACCTTGTCCCGAAACAAGAACGCCGCAGCTAACACCGGCATCATTAATTCCATCAAGTGGACAATACACAGCCGTAATGCTGAAAATCTTTGTTACAAAAGAATCCATATCCTTTGTATACGAGATTCCCAAAAAAGAAAGATCAACTGTAGAAATCGAAGCGTGTCTTTTTTTATTTCCCTTAACTTTTACAATACAAGAGTTTGTGGCAGGATAATCATAATTACGTGCTAAAAGATTCTGACCATCTTTTGTTATAGCAGTAAAGGCAGAGCATCCAATGGAGCCCGTATAGATATTCATTTTAACAAGACCTTTAGTAAACTTCTTATTTAGAAATTCTGTCATTGCCTTGTCTGTTTTTGCGCCGCCATCTTTTATAAAGTCTTCAAAATAATAATTTCCTTTGTATGTAATTTCGTACAGCCCACCCTGCAGGATATCTCTGTTAGCCGGCCTTAACTGCTTGATGCTTGAATAAATAGAAATTTCATTTCTGAAAATAAGGGCTGTTCCGGCAACAACAAGAACAATCAATCCAAATAATGAGCATAAAATAATGACAAAAACTTTTAATCCTTTTTTCATTTTTGTGTTTTCTCTCCTCTTTTAATTTGAAGTTCGTTTATTTAAAAGCGTAAGGTCTGACTTTAAGGTTTTATCATCCGGATATTTCTGTAAACCTTCTTCCAGAATTGACCTTGCTTCATCATAGTTTCCGGCATTTGCCTGGTCTGCAAAATTGTTGTGAATAATTACGATACAATTATCATAAAACGACTTTTGCATTTTTTTAATTTTACTGCTTTGTGGAAGACTTACCAATGCCTCCGTGGATTTTTTATAACCTTCCTCATAAGACTGAAGATTCATATATTCATTCAAAATGGAAAGCCATACATTTTCCAGATAAAGCTTTGCGCGGTTTTGAAAGGCCTCTTCCTGATAATCAGGATTGGAAAGAAAATCATTTATTAATTCAAGCTGTGTTTTTCCCGATGCTTCCTGCAGATTTAAATCAAGAACTATATCCGTTATGATTTCCTGCGAAGTTGCAATTTCCTTTGAAGTAAGATACTTTTTGTTTTTTTCAAAAGCAGCGGTAGCAAGCAAAAGATTTTTTTCCTGTGTACACAAAACCAAAAGATTGTACATTGCATTGTCCATATTCTGTTGAAGAAAATCTGTCATTCCCCAGCGGTCAATAAAAGACGTAAACCAATCAAGACGTTCATTAAAAATAGCAGCCGAACCAGGATTTGTATTTATATAATTTCCGGCAAGAACATCAAAATCATGACGAACCTGAGTTGCCGCTTTTGACTGTTCATTACGAACTAATAAATATCGTGCGGCACCAACAGGAACCGCCTTATTATAATCATTATTTTCTATGCAATCGGCACAAATATTTCCGGCTATCAATCCTGTAAAAATCCTGTCGCTTACTTCCTGTCTGTTAGTATAAAATTTTTTTGGAACCACATAATAGCCCTGGATTTTATCTTCATTTTCAACTGCCTCTTTGCTTCCCGGATTAAAACCATACGGATTTGTTGTTTCTACATCAATTTTTTTATACTGCCCGTTTTTGTTACCAGGAATATAAACTGTACAAAATGCATGGTCCGGAGTCTTTTGACCACGAACATCCAGACCAGCAGCTTTAACCGCCGCCAGATAAAGGATTGCCGAAGAAACACAATTATAAACACCGGTTTTCAACGCAACATTTGTACGAGTCTGATTAAAACAATATGACTTAAGATAATCACGATAAAGAAGCTTTAAAATTGCGCGACCCCGATCTTCGGGTTCAAGCTTCATATATTCCTGACTACAAACTTCCGTTTTGATATTTTCAAAAATTGAAAGACATTCCTGCCCTTCTGCTGATTCAAGTGAACATTCAGAAAACAAAAGCGATAGTTTGAAAATTTCATCTGCAGAAAGCGAAAGATTTGTCGAAGTGTTGTTAGACGCTCCTAACACATCCTCTGGCAAAAACAACGGTTCTATAGAAGGAAGGCTTTTTCCTAAAGCTTGCGAAAAACAATTTCCCGCAAAAACAGCAATTATGAAAAGGACACAAAAAATATTTTTTGTTCTTCTAAAAATCATTTACGACTCAATCAAATCCTTTTATTTTGTCAATTCATAAAAAATGATGCTCGAAGCCTGTGCAACATTCAAGCTGTCTACAGAGCTTTGCGCAACACCTTCGTTCATGCCGGCCCATGGAATTATAACAAGCTCATCACAATTCCTTTTTATTGAATCACTTATACCATGCTCTTCATTACCAAGCACAACAAGAACAGGCTTTTTTGGAGTCGCATGAGCAGCCTGACTTAAAAAACTAACAGATTTCTTAGCATCCAGAGCCGTTCCAACGCGTAGTACTTTTTGGGACAACGCCTCCAGGAGCCTTACAGACGATTTTACACTGTAAATATTTACATATTCCATGCCACCTTCGGCAACACGATAGCTCGAAGTTGTAATAGAAGCCTGCGCTTCGTCCAGTGGAATTATAATATTTTTGATTCCAAAAAAAGCAGCGCTCCGAACAATTGCACCAAAGTTATTTGCGTTTCCAATACGATCAAGCAGCACAGCATTTTCGCAACGTTCAATCCAACCATCGGTAATATCAGAATCAAGAGGCTGAATTTCTGGGGCTTCTATCATTGCAACAACACCCTGATGATGAACAGTTCCACTCAACTTTTCAAGGTCGGCTGCAGGCTTTTGATTATATATTCCATGCGCCTTAGCAAGCTTTTTACAAAGGCCTCCAAACTTAGGAGCCACCTCTTCTGTAAAATACAGACGCGTGATTTTTTCCGGATGATTTTTTTCAAGCTTTTTTACAGTTGCAAAACCGCAGACTGCAAGCTCATTTTTCTGTTTGTTCTTCATTCTTATAATATACAAAAATTCAGCAAAAAAGTAACATCTTTACTGTTAATTTGTTATATTATATATATGGAGAAAAAAAATGAAAAAATCTTTAATAACTTTGGGGGTAACCTTGTTAGCTGCAACTAATTTGTTTGCCCTTCCACCACTTTTAAACAAATCTGATTACAAAGCTTCGGTAATTTCAAATCTTGATTTTAATATGTCTTGGGAAAACCTTCAGATAAAAGAAACCCGTTCGGACAATACAATTCTTGTAGAAGTATACTGTAATAAAAGAAAATACGCACCTAAAGTTTATACTTCCAGCTCTACTCTGATAATTGATTCAGTTCCTTCTAAAACTTTGCTTTTCGATTTCCGTCCAAAACAATGTACTGTAATTGTTTATCTTCCTTCTGGAAAAAAATTCAACAAAGCTAATATCTCACTTTCAAGCGGTAATATTCAGGAAACTACCGATCTTTCTGCAGATTCTCTCCTTCTTAAAGCTTCAAGTGGAAACATAAAAGCAGGAGCTCTTAGAGCAGATGATCTTGAAGTAGTTGCTTCAAGCGGCAACATCAAACTGGATGGATTTACTGCATCAAAAGCACGTGTTCATACAAGCAGCGGTAGCATTTCTACAGGAGATGTACAAGCACAGGAAATCAGTTTACAGGCCTCAAGCGGTGGAATAAAAGTAAATTCTCTTCGTGCAAATAAAGCAGACTGTTCTGCATCAAGTGGTAGTTTGAAACTCAAAGACACAACTGTCCAGGAAATATCATTAACAACTTCGAGCGGCGGAATTTCTGTAGACGGTCTTCTAACAAACAAAGTTACAGCCTCTGCTTCAAGCGGAACAATCGGTCTTGAAATGAAAGGCGCCCCTACTAAAAAATCAAGCATTTCAACTTCGAGTGGAACAATTTTTGTTTCTTTGCCAAGAGACGCAGCGCTTATCTTAAATGCATCAACTACAAGCGGAAGCTTTACAAATGCCTTTACTAACGAACGAATCGGTTCACACGTAGATTATTCAAACAAAATAAATGGTGGTGGTGCAAACTTTTATTTGAGCACAACTTCCGGCGGCATCACAGTAGATGTTGGCGATGGTGTTTCTGGATACATAGGAAATTCTAGTTCTTCGGATGATGATGATACTCCTGTTGTAATTGTTGACCGCCCGATTTTTTAATAAACCGGGGTCCCTGAGCTTGTCGAAGGGCAATAAGGTTTTTGTTTATGATTAAAAAATTTTTTTCCCTATCACTTATAATATTCTCCATTTTCCCGCTTTTTGCGGATGCAAAGAATATTGTTTACAAAGAAAACTTTGATTTTGGCAAAATCGAAAGTCTTGAAATTTCGCTTACTTATGAAAACCTGCAGGTCTCTCGCATTTACGGCGATGAAATTGTTGTAGAAATTGGTTCCAACAACAGAAAAAAAATCCCAAAGGTTTTTGTCCAGGATGATGCTCTGCAAATTATGAATGATAATCAAAAAGCTCGTCTTGGTGATAAATGTACTGTTTATATTTATCTGCCACAGGATTTTCATGCACAGGGAATTACAATTCAAAATGTCAGCGGAAACATTACAGCCGACATTTTACAAGCCCAGAATGGTGTTGTAATAGGAAATGTAAGCGGCCGCACAGATATAAATGCCTGCCAGACAGAATTATTAACTGTTAATTCAGTTTCGGGTAATTCAACATTGCAAAAAGTTTGTGCAGATTATTTTGAATTATCCGCAACTTCCGGAAATATTTTTGTAGAGCTGGAACAAGCCCCGCAAGCTTCAAGTATGATTTCTAATGTTTCAGGCAAATCTCAGGTTTACTATCCAAAAACTTCTGACTTCGAAATCATTGCCTTTTCAATTTCGGGCAGTATCAAGGCCTCTGATTCCACTCAAAAAAATGCAGGCACAAATTATCGAACTACAATTGGGGATGGCGGACCACAGCTTTCTATTACCAGTGTTTCTGGGCGAATTGAATTTGTTGCCTATTAAAAAAGCATAATTTTTTTACCACATTCTCTATTCCCAAATCTCCAACGTCCTACAACGTCTTCCAGCTTCCTCGTTTTTATTTCGTTGCATTCTATCCTATGTGATATATAATTAAAGAAGCGCTTTTTATCGTAAAAAGTATTTTTATAAGAGCAGGAGGTTTTTTCATGAAGGAAAGTTATAAACCGCTTTTTACTCCGTGGAAAATTGGAAATGTGGAAATTAAAAACCGCATTGTTATGACTTCGATGGGTGGTACATCTATCTTTGGCTGGCTTGAACCTAATCACTTTGATAAGGAAGCTGCCAACTTTTTGCTGGAACGTGCACAAAACAACGTCGGTTTAATTTTACCTGGTATTGCTCCAATCCGCGATACGCTTGGCGGAAAATGGCTTTATCAGGGAAAAGGAAAATTCAAGAAGCTTGAATCATTTATGAAAGAGTTTCATAAAACTGGTGCAAAGCTTTTTGTACAGCTTACAGCAGGTTTTGGCCGAAGCATGGCAATCAACGATATAATGGTAAAATCGGCAAAGAATAAGGCCCTTGGTCTTTTATTAAAACCTATTCTTGATGTCGATTATCTTACTGCAAGTGCGAGCGCAACTCCAAACCGTTGGGATGACACATGTATGTCCCGCCCTCTTACAAAAAAAGAAATCAAACAGATGGTAGATGCTTTTGCAAAAACAGCAAAGTTCTGTAAGGATGCCGGCGTTGATGGTGTTGAAATTCACGCTGTTCACGAAGGTTATCTGCTTGATCAGTTCACAATGAAATATACAAATCTGCGTGATGATGAATATGGCGGCAACTTTGAAAACCGCTATCGCTTCCCGGTAGAAATCGTAAAAGCAATTAAAGCAGTGTGCGGCGAAGACTTCCCTGTTTCTCTCCGATATTCAGTTGTTTCTAAAACAAAGGGGTTTGGAAAAGGAGCTCTCCCAGGCGAAGAATATGTAGAAGTTGGACGCGACATGGAAGAAAGCGAAAAGGCTGCAAAGTATCTTCAGGATGCAGGCTACGATATGCTCAATTGCGACAACGGAACTTATGATGCCTGGTATTGGGCACATCCGCCAATGTACATGAGCCAGAACTGTAATCTTGAAGATGTAAAACATATTAAGAAGTTTGTTGATATTCCTGTTGTTTGTGCAGGACGTATGACTCCGGAAGTAGCTGCAGGAGCTATTGCCGCCGGTGAGCTTGATGGAATGGGTGTTGCCCGCCAGTTCCTTGCCGACCCGGAGTGGATTACAAAAATGATGGCAGACAACGAAGCCGCAATCAGACCATGTATCTGTTGTCATAACGGTTGTTTTAATATGGCTCATTATAATGGTGTTGCAAACGACCAGTCTTTAACAGACAACATGGGTATGGCCCGCTGTGCTATAAATCCACCGACAATGCAGCATAACAAATACAAGATTGTAAAAACAAGTTCTCCCAAAAAGGTAGCCGTTATTGGTGCAGGAATTGCCGGAATGGAAGCAGCAAGAGTACTTACCTTGCGCGGACACAAGCCTATCATTTTTGAAAAAGGAGACAAGCTTGGTGGTGTTTTCAATGCTGCGGCCGCTCCTTTCTTTAAAGAAAAAGACAAAGAGCTTCTTGCCTGGTACAAAAAAGAAATGTCCGACAACAATATAGAAGTTCGCCTGAACACAGCAGTAACAACTTTGGACGAACTTAAGGGTTTTGATAAAGTCATTGTTGCTACTGGTGCCATAGCCAACAAACCTCGAATCGAAGGTCTTGATAAAACAGTTGAAGCCTGTGACTATCTGAACGGTGCTGCAACCGGCAATAAAGTAATAATTATTGGCGGCGGACTGACTGGATGCGAAATCGCTTACGATTTGTTCAACAAAGGAAAAACTCCGGTAATTGTCGAAATGAAAAACGACCTTATTGCCGTAAAAGGAGTTTGTCTTGCAAACAGCTCTTACCTGCGCGACTTCTTTGAACTGAAAAAAGTTGAAGTTCATCTTGAAACAACGCTTGTAAAAGTTACCGACAAGGGTGTTGTTGTAAAAGATAAAACCGGCAAAAAGTTTGAAATAGAAGGTGACACAGTTATCGCTTCTATGGGCTATCATCCAGCCCCGGCATTTGCCAAGTCTGGCAAAGTTTCGCTCATTGGCGACTGTAAAAAAGTTGGTAATTTAAGAACCGCAATCTGGAATGCCTGGGATGTGGCAATGAAAATCTAAACACAGGAGAAACAAATGTACGAATACAAAATGAAACTTACGCCGGAACAGAAAGCCATTCTGGAAGGCAGCGAAGGAAAAACAAAAGCAAAGGTAATGGAAACAATTGTCCGCTATGGCGATTTGTTTGAAGCAACAGAACTTGTAAAAGTAACCCACGGACAGGGCCACCTTGTTACTTCTTTTGGCTTTGGAGTACTTGCCCCAATTTACAGAACAATGGACGAACTGATTGAAGCCGGTCTTAAAGTTGAAGAAGGTTTTACCATGGATCCCCGCCCAATGGACTTTGCAAACGCTAAATGTACATTGCTGGACAAACTTTTATTCAAGGCAATTTTATACAACAAACAGGAATATTATGAAGCTCAGCTCAGAAAACTTGGTCTGGTAAATCCAGATGCCTTCAGCTGTGCCTGTTACTTTGATGAAATGGGAAACGTTCCTAAAAAAGGAGACATTCTTTCCTGGGCAGAATCAAGTGCAGTAAATTATGCAAACTCTGTTCTTGGTGCCCGCTGTAACCGCAACTCCGGTATGATTGATATTTTTGGATCAATAATCGGTTATGTACCAAAGTTTGGTCTTCTTACAGACGAAGGCCGCAAAGCAAAATGGAAGATTACTGTAAACACAACTAAAAAGCCTGTTGCACAGATTCTTGGTTCTGCAATTGGAATTAAAGTTATGGAAGATGTTCCGTATGTTGTTGGCCTGGACAAATGGCTTGGCACAGAGCTTAATGACGAAGCAAAAGCTTATCTTAAAGATTTTGGTGCTGCCACCGCTTCAAACGGCGCTGTAGGTCTTTATCACGTAGACAAGCTTACTCCGGAAGCTGTAGAACTTGGCGAATCTCTTCTTTGCGAAAATTACAAAGAATATGTAATTGATGATGCAGAGCTTGAGCGCGTTTACAAATCTTATCCTGTAATGTGGAAGGAGCCTGAAAAAGAAGGAACATACGCATTCATAGGTTGCCCGCATCTTTCTATGAGTCAGCTTAACGAATGGTCAGACAAAATTATCCAAGGCTTAAAGGCTACAGGCAAAAACAAAGTTGCCTGCACAACCGTAATTTGTACAGCGCCACCAGTTCTTGAAGCCTTTAAGAAAACAGATAAGTACAATACCTTGTATGCAACAGGCGCAAGAGTTACAGCAATCTGTCCGCTCATGTATATGTCTAACCCGCTTACAAAATCCCGAAGAATTATGACCTGCTCTAACAAACTCAGGACATATTCAACTGCTCGTTATTATACAGATGATGAGTTACTCGATATTATTGTTGGACAAAAGTAAGACACAGGAGTGAAAAATGAAAGAGTTCAAAGGTAGAGTTATAAACAAAGGATATTATAAAGGAGAAGCCGTAGTTTCTCATCAGGGTGTAAATACACTTGCAACCTTCCAGAAGTCTGCACTTGCAAAATCAAAGCAGGTAATTGTTGCAGATCAGAATAACAAAGATATTTTTGAAAAAAATATTACCGGTAAGGCGCTGTGTCTTCCACAGACAATTGGTTCTACAACCGGCGGTATGGTTATTCAGGTAATCTGTTCAATGGGAATAAATCCAGCATGTCTTCTGTTTTCGGAGCACATAGATTCTCTGGCAGGCGCAGGTGTTATTCTTTCGGTTGTCTGGGAAAACAGTAATCTTATTGCAGTTGATCAGCTTGGACAAGAGTTCCTCGATACCGTAAAAACCGGCGACACTATCGAAGTTACGGAAGATGGTGTTGTAAGGATTTTATAAAATAAAAAAGAGTGAGGGGGAAAGCCTTCCCCTAATATGTTGTGTCATCTGTCAAGAGAAAAATGCAGGTAAGATCTTTCGGCAATTTACCAACTCTAAGATTCTTGGATAACTGAAATCAGTTCCACATAGGTCAATGGATTCGCCAAAGTTCTT
>JAGCTZ010000113.1 GCA_017963165.1 Treponema sp. | reverse complement strand
GGGCGGTGACCATACACCAGGTTATAAGCTGCAAACAAAAGAAATTCTTATGATTGCTACCAATGTGCTTTTGTCACACGGAAGGGCAGTTTCTGTTATCAAAGAAGCAATTTCTGACGCCCAAGTTGGAATTACCCTTGCTACACAGCCACAAATTCCTCTTACTAAAAAAGATGAAGAAAATACTTACAAAACCTATTTTGATGAAGGATTAAATAATCTTGGCTGTATATGGGGCATGCCTTTCTGGGTAGATCCTATTGTTTTTGGAAAATTTCCTAAAAAGCTTGTAAAAGAAGCCGGCGATAAATTTCCAAAGCTTACAAAAAAGCAGCTGGAAAGCATTGGCCAGAAAATTGATTTTATTGGTTTAAATATTTACGAAGCCCGCTATAACGGAGAATTTAAACGAAAACCCGGATATCCTCATAATGAATTAGGCTGGGATATTTTTCCTGAAGCTCTGGAATGGGGAATTAAGCTCAATTATAAACGTTATGGACTTCCAATTTATATTACAGAAAACGGAATTACCTGCCACGACTGGGTTAGCCTTGACGGAAAAGTTCATGATCCTAACCGAATTGATTTCCTGGCACGATATCTGCATGGACTAAAAAAAGCAACAGACGAAGGTGCCGACGTTAGAGGATATTTCTATTGGTCTCTCATGGATAATTTTGAATGGGCAAAAGGATATAACCCACGTTTTGGTTTAATCCACGTTGATTACGAAACCCAAAAGCGAACACTCAAGGATTCTGCCGGGTGGTATAAAAATGTAATTGAAACGAATGGAAAAAATTTGTAGGTAAAAGATGGGGCCCTTCGACAAGCTCAGGGACCCCACCATTATCCGTGGTCACTAAGCCTGTCAAGGGCCACACCATTATCCGTGGTCCCTGAGGCTCTCGAAGGGCCCAAAAAAAAGGCAGTCCCTTACAAGGACAGCCTTTTTTATTCGTGGATTGCTTTACCTTTGGCTCGCAATGACGTTACTCTTTAACACCACCAATTGTCATACCAACAACAAAGTACTTCTGTACGAATGGATAAACAACCAGGATTGGCAGGGTTGCTACTACTGTAATAGAAGAACGGATACTGATTGGTGTAGACATAGCATTTGTGGAACCAGAAGATGCAGCTACAGCCATAGAGCCGGCATCTGCAGCAGAAGCACTCTGGTTCTGACTTGCCTGCAGATAAGACATAAGTACATATTGCAGAGAATGCAAACTTGGCTTGTTTGAACAATAAAGATATGTATCAAACCAGCTGTTCCAAGCACCTACAGCTACGAACAAAGAAATCATGGCAATTGAAGGAACAATAAGAGGCATAATAATACGCATGAAAATCTTAAACTCGTTGGCACCGTCTATACGGGCAGATTCAACAAAGCTGTCAGGAAGACCATTAATGTAAGTTCTTACAAGAATAAAGTTGAATACATCTACAAGACAAGGAATGATATAAACTGAATACTTACCAATAAGATGAAGATTCTTAATGAGCATGTATCCAGGAATCAAACCTGCGTTTACATACATAGAAATAACGATTATAGATGTAAGAGGTCTACGAATTACAAATTCTTTACGGCTGAGTGCATAAGCCATCATACTGGTACAGAATACACACAATACAGTCTGAAGAATTGTTCTTGTAACAGAAATAATTCCTGCATGGAAAATTTCATCTGTTATAAACAGATTAGCATAGTTTTGCCAGGTAAACTTACGTGGCCAAAGTTTAATACCACCCTTTAAGGCATCAAGACCGTCGTTGAAAGAAATAGCAACTGTATTCCAGAAAGGATAAACTGTTGCAACAACAACAAAAGCCAATGTCAAAAAGATTATTGTATCAAAAATGATATTACTAATCTGTGTCTGCCTTTTAGCAGCATAAAACTGATTTGATTTCTTTTCTTCCATCATATCAAACGCTCCTCACCAGCTCTCTTAGCAAGCCAGTTGGCTAAAAGTAAGAGAATGATATTAACGGCATTTTTAAAGATACCTGCAGCAGTTGCAAGGGAGAAGTTAAACAGTTTGAAACCGAACTTCAATACATAAAGGTCAATTGTATTTGCATAGTCTATGATAAGTCCATTCTGTAAGAAGAACGGCATTTCAAAGTTAGCATCAAGAATATGACCGGCAGACATAATCATCATGATGATGATAGTTGGTTTAATACCAGGCAATGTAATGTGCCAGATTTTGCGAAGACGTCCACAACCATCAATCTGTGCAGCTTCGTACAAACAAGGGTCAATGGCAGTCATAGCACCAAGATAAACGATTGTATTCCAACCTACTTCCTTCCATACATAAGTCCAACCTATGATATGCCAGAAATATTTTGGAGTAGCAAGCCACTGTATTGGTTCTTTTATAAAATGAAGCCCCAACAATATGTTATTTAAAATTCCGTCAGAAACAGAAAGAACATTCGCAACCAAACCCGTTACAATTACCCAAGAAAGGAAGTGCGGGAGATAAGATACAGTCTGAACAAAGCGCTTAATTCCAATAACACGAACTTCGTTCAAGAAAACTGCAAGGACAATTGCAGTAATATAACCAAGAGCAGTACTTATAAGGCTCATGCAGACTGTATTTCTTAAAGAAAGAAGGAATTCTTTACTCTTAAAAAGTTCTGCAAACCAATGGAAACCTACCCATTCCTGTTCACCAAAGGACAACTGAGGTTTATACCTTTGGAAACCCATTGTCCAACCCCAAAGAGGGATATATCTGAACAAAATTACATAAAGAACAAAAGGAACAGACATGGCAATGAGCATTTTCTGCTTGCCCAAAAGGCGCCATTTGCTCTTTCTATTTGTTAGTGCTGTTTCTGTTACAGCAACAGCATCTTTAGTTTTTTTATTCTTCATAAAAAACGCCCGTTTATTTAATGATATAAAAAAAGTCCACAGAAATCTGTGGACTTTTTTTGACAGAAGAAGGTACCTGCCTTCTCCTGTCATCAATTAAGCCGACACAGAGTGCCTAGTCTTAATTACTCTGGAATTCCACCAAATACTTCTACACGGTGATCAAGCTGCTGCTGCATAAACTTGTTGTATACTTCTGTAAGAGGCTTGAGCTGTGATGTATAGTCAGCCCATGTAGCTTCGAATTCTTCTGGTTTTCCCATAATCATCTTAGGAAGAAGCTTTCTCTGAACTGTTTCGAATCCAGTCATAGCAACTGCTGCTTCTTCTTCGAATCCGCCCTTTTCAGCAGATGGGTTACACTGCCACATTGGGTACCAACCATTGTTGAGTGGTGGGTTTGGATCTACGAATTCAGCATAAGAACTTACACCATAAGCCTTCCAGAGGTCGATATCAACCTGCTTCTGTGAAAGTTCATATTCCCATGGAAGATCATCCATTGAGCGAGAATATCCAGACTTCATAGTTCCTTCAAGCTTTGGAGCTTCTTCGCGCCAGAGCATAGCAAAATTCTTTTCGAGGTAGTTAGGATCTTTCTGATTTGCACGCATCTTGTCTGTTCTGTAAGCAGCACCCTTTGTTCCTGTCTTAGATCCGTCTTTATCGATGAGGTAGTCAGTTCCTTCAAATCCCCAGTAGAGAACTTTCTGGTTTTCTTCTTCAAGCATTTCATCCATGAACTTAAGGATCTTGATAGCTTTGTCTTCTTTAACCTTCTTTGTGATACCATATCCTCTCTGAAGGTTAGGAAGTGAACGATCGCGGTACCATGGTCTGATTGATTCGTCGAATGTTACAGCCAATGGAGCATATGTTCTTTCATCTTTTCCTGCTGTCCAGAGTGTCTGTTCTGGTTCACCCATGAACTGCCATCCCTGAATGAACATACCAAGAACACGACCCTGAGCGATCTTAGCATAGTACTGATCACGGTTATCTGTGAATGATTCTGGATCGATCAAACCGCGCTGGAAATATCCGTTAGCAAGCTTGAACCATCTCTTAGCGTTAGCGTCTGTGAAGATATCATAGTAAACATACTTGTTACCTTCTTTTACAACGTGTCCGTTACCATCGTTAGGGTTACCACCGAGGAACTGTGGTGGGTTCCAGAGGTTGAATGCTTCCCAGTCAGCTGTGATGATGCTGAAAGGAATTGTTGGCAAACCGTCGATTGTTGGATACTTCTTGTAGTATTTTTCAATAAGGTCGAAGTACTGATCGATAGTCTTGATTACAGGATAGCCGAATTCCTTAAGAACAGCTTTCTGTACCCACCAACCATTCTGGTTATAGTATGTGTCAGATGGAGTTCCATCATATACACCATAGTTAGGAAGAGAGTAGATGTGCTCTTTTACGATGTTACCATTAGCATCCTTCTCAGAATCCTGGTCAACCATCTGCTTCCAAGCTGTAGAATAGTGCTTGAGCAAGTTAGGGCAGTATTTTTCTACGAGAGGTTTAAGATCCCAAAGACATCCTGCACCCTGGAACTTCTCTGAATCTACTTCTACGAGATCAGGAAGGTCACCTGAAGCAATAAGAAGACCAATCTTCTGGTCCTTGTCACCTACCAAGATATCCCAAGTAAATTCAACACCGAAGTTGTCCTTAATCCACTTGTAAGTCTTGTTGTTCTTAGGTGGCTGTTTGCGCTGCTGAATTGTGAAAACAGAAATCTTGAGTTTTTCTGGTTTCTTTGCAGCAAACATTGATGTTGCCAAAGCACATGCCATAAGCAACACTGCAACTGTTTTTTTCATAAAAGTCCTCCTTATTTGACTTTTTATAAAAGAATTTATTTTTTAATTCTGCTTGAATACAATTCTTGCAAAATTATAAAATCCTAAATACCAGACATTGAAATCATGTCCACCATGAATTTCCTGCCATGTAAAGTTTACACCATCCTTTAAAGTTGGTGCAAGTCTGGGCAGCAGTTTTGCAGCACCGCTGGCCGCAGAAAAAGCTACAGAATCTTCTTTTCCACAAATATTGTAGAAATAGTTGATTCTGAGCTCTGGACTGCTTTCTAAACAGGAAGCAATCCTTGTACTCTGGTAAGATGTCGGGGCAGCCGAAAAAGCACCGAACCAGCTTATCAAATCCAGACATTCACAGATTCCGATATTGATAGTCTGCATACCGCCCATCGAAAGTCCGGCCATTGCACGGTACTCTCTGTCTGCAAAGGTTGCATAGTGACTATCCATATATGGTATAAGGTCATTCCTCAATTCCTGTCCAAACTTGTAGAAAGAATTAAAGTCCGAACCCGTTTTACCATAATTACGGCTTGAACGTCCGTTTGGAGTAACTATTATAAACGATTCGATTTCACCCCTGGCAGTCAGATTATCCATGATTTTCTTTACCATGGAATTATCAGCTGTCATCCCCCACTCGCATTCGTCTCCACCGATACCGTGCATAAGATACAGAACGCCGTATTGTTTTGTACCATCATACCCAGCCGGCAGATACACAAAGGCACTTTTGGTAATTTCTCCTCCATCACCAAAATAATCCTTTGTAGTATATGATATTTTTTCGATGGTCCCACCGTTCTCACATTTAACACGATATTGAACCGGGATAGCATCTACATGTTTTACTTCTTTTGTCTCCTGCTCTACAGCGATTTGAATTTCAGGAGTCATAACTTCCTCTTTCACCGATGTCGTCTTTCTGTAACAAGAAAGCAGCGCCAGACTTAACAGAAAGGCACTAGTAAAAAACAAAGTTGACTTCTGAACTTTTGCCAATACACTTAATTGCACAGTAAAACGTTACACCCTTGCTACATATATAGTTTAGACGTGTTTTTTATAAAAAATACATCTATACTATCGTATTTTTTATATTATAGTCTCATTTCTAAGAATTTTCTTAGAAATCATAAGGGGTTTCTCTTAGGGTTATTTCAACTAGTTCACACCTTCACCGGCTGAGCATCTGTGTTGAAAATCATCTTATTTGTGTCGCTGGTTGTGTAAGGTTTCCATTCAGGAAGAGGACTGTCATCACAATCCTTACCGTTTGGATTACCATTCTTTACAAAGTTGCACAGGTAATTACACATCTTGCGCGAAACATCATACTGCATGCCTTTGAACGGACGCCAGCATTTAGCAAGAGTTTCGAACCAGAACCACAAATCTACAGAATGGAATGTTCCTGGATTATCCCAGCCTGGAATAGGAACATCAAATTCATAATAGTAGCTAGGAACCGCCTTGCCAGTTTTTTCAAGAAATTCCTGGTATTTCTGAACAGCAATTGCAAGCGGCTGAATCTTTGGACCATCAGGTTTTAAAGGATCAGCAGGGAACAGGAATTCGTCGGTAGTATGACCAAGAATTAAAGGAACAGGTTCTATTTCACCCTTTTCAAGCAGAGCAAAGAAATCTCCCTTCACAAATATATCATCGCGGACAGGAGTCCAGGTAGCAATAGATTTCTGGAAGCCGCCATATTCATCCCACTTTTTACGGAGAGTTGCAGTATCAATAACACGGGCTTCGGCAAGATTTTTTGCACCAATAAAATTGAAGAAATCTACACCACACTGTTCTGCTTCATGTAAATTCTTCTGACGGAAAAAGCTGTTGTCTGGAGAATAGAACATTCCACTGTGAACTATTGCACGCTTATAAATGCCTTCTGTTCCATAAGCAATCTGATTAAGGACGCTTCCACCTCCGGCAGACTGACCTCCTATTGTAATATTGTCCGGATCCCCTCCAAATGCACTAATGTTGTCTTTTACCCACTGCATGGCACATCTTTGATCAAGCAAACCAAAATTTGCAGGCTGACCAGGATTTTCGGCAGTAATCTCCGGATGACAGAGGAAACCGAACATATTAAGACGATAGTTTACAGTTACAACTACAATACCGCGACGGGCAATACGTTCTCCGTCAAATTCCATTTCGGCAGTAAAACCGGTCTGCCAGCCGCCACCATAAATCCAGAAATAAACAGGCAGCTTTTCATTGGCACTATTGGCAGGAGTCCATACATTTACAGTAAGACAATCTTCTCCCATTGGAATATCTTTATCTACTGACCATTCGCGGCAGTAAATATCATTAGGATCATAATAAGGTGTAGGCTGAACAGGAATTGGTGAAAATTTATAAGCCTGCATAATACCATCCCATTTTTTTGAAACAGGAACGGGAGCATGCCAGCGCAAATTGCCTACGGGCTGTTCGGCAAAAGGAATACCTTTAAAAGAAGTGATTCTAGGGTCTGCGGCAGGAAGACCTTCGATTTTTCCAAGTTTTGTTTCTACAATTCTAAGCATTTTTATATCTCCATTTTCAGGTTAATCGTTTTACTATATTAATAATTATCGTTCTACATTTTTACAAAAAACACAAGAAAATCATCATATTTTTTACAATTTATTCTCATTTTACAAAAAAGTATGATATAATTATTTTTATGGCATATAATAACGAATTTCCAATCGGATTATTTTCTCAAAACACATATCTGGAACATGCGCACCACCATATAGAATACGAAATCTTCTATATAGATAGAGGTTCTGTAGAGTTTGGACTGGAAGAGTCGGTTACAACTGCTAAAGCCGGCGATGTTATTTTTATGCACCCTGGAACTAATCACTATGTAAAAAGAATTGACGAAATTGAATATCATTATTATTCCATGGTTTTTGACAGTTCCGTTCTGGGGAATCAGGGTGAACCGGTCAGAAATACACTGGACAGCATAAGGGTATCCCGCTTTATAAAACTTCCGGATGCAGTTTTAATGAAATTCCGGGATGCAACAAAAATGTCACAGGAAAAAGCTTTTGGTCACGAAATTTTTGTAAAATCTGTCTTGTTTGATATTATTTCCTGCGTACTTCTTACAAAACAGTATGTAGAAATTACAGACAGCAGAAGGACAGAACAAAGACATACAATACATGCCGTAGAAGATACATTAAGCTATATCCGCGAACATTATCGTGAAAATATTGCGCTTGATGATATCTTGAAAATAACTTCCTACAGTAAAAGTCACTTTATCCGTCTGTTCAAAAAAAATATGGGCATGAACCTTACCGACTATATCAATAAATATAGAATCGAAAAGTCATGCCTTGATTTAATTTACACTTCAAAAAACATCACCGAAATTGCAACTGAAAACGGCTTTAATACAGTTCAGTATTTTTCAAAGATGTTCAAAAATTACATGAAGTGTACCCCAAAGCAGTACCAGAAGAATGGCAAGAGTATAATTATTCCGTCAGGTAATTAGTCAGTACATAATTATTAGTTTTTATACTAGTCCTTACTAGATTGCATAGTGTCATTGCTAACTTGCATAGTGTCATTGCTAACTTGCATAGTGTCATTGCTAACTTGCATAGTGTCATTGCTAACTTGCATAGTGTCATTGCTAACTTGCATAGTGTCATTGCTAACTTGCATAGT
>JAGCTZ010000112.1 GCA_017963165.1 Treponema sp. | reverse complement strand
GGATGCCCGCACTTCTTTTGTTTACTTTAAATTCCTTTGAAATGTTTTTTACTTCAATAAAACTCACGCTTCTTTCCTCCCTGAGTCAAAACTTTTTATACTTTCGGCAAGACCTGCCTTTTTTACCGAAACTGATTTTATCCTTGCTGTTGTGCAGATTCTTTCCAGCACTTCCTTTGATGAAACATGATTTGAATTAAAAAGGACTGTCATTTTTCCGTTTTCAAAATCATAATGTTCCACCTCTAGATCAGAAATATCAGGAAAGCTTCCGTCCAATTCAAGGTTTATTTTTTCTACCGGCGCCAGACGTTTATACAGCTCTTCTTTTGAACCGTAAAATCTTACGTTTCCTTTATTAAGAACAAGAACTCTGTCTGAAACTGTCGCAATATCTTCAATAGAGTGAGAACTAAATAAAATAGTTTTTCCGGTGCGTTTCTTTTCTTGCACAAGCTTATAAAAAGCAGCTTTTCCGTTCTGGTCCAGACCTAGGCACGGTTCATCAAATAAATACAAATCGGCATCGCGCAGGAATGTAAGTCCAAGCTCTGCGCGCCTTTTCTGACCAAGAGATAAGCTTTTCAGTTTTGAATGCAATATGTCCGAAAAATCCAGAAGCTTTGAAAGTTTTTCCAGCTGGTTTTCAAACTCAGTTTTTTTAATTCCATAAATCAATCTTAATTCATCAAGATTATCCAGAATAGAAAGGCTGTCATCAAAAACCGGGATATCTGCAAAAAGCACCGAAACTCTTGAGGCAATTTGTTTGCTGTTGCTAACAGGATTCTTTCGTAAAGTATTGACTGTGCCGCTCTGTGGTTTAAGAAGCCCTGAAATCAGTTTTAAAAAAGTTGTTTTGCCGGCTCCTGACGCCCCGATTATTCCAAGCGTAATTCCTTCCGGAACATGGAGATCAACTTCGTGGAGAATAAACTTGTTTACCTTATCAAAAATTATCACCGCAGCCTCTTAAAACCAAAATATACTCAGAGACTCCAGAATGCAAGGGGGTTGGGATAAACTATACTCAGGCTGGGATAAACATATTTACAATAAAAAATCCGTCCTCTTCATAAAAGTCTGTCATGCCTTCGTATGACTCGACAATTTCTTTAATTTGAATTACTCCAAGGCCGTGTTTTTCGCTGTCTGGTTTTGTGGATTTAAGCTCAGGGTTTTTATCAAGTACAGATTGGGAAATCCGGTTCTTCACGCTGATTACGTCGTAACCCTTTTTTTCATAAACACTGATAACTATTTCTTTGCGGGATTCTTTTCGTGCCGCTTCAATTGCATTATCAACCGCATTCGAAAAAACTGCAGAAAAATCAATTCCCTTTATTTTTCCAAACGAAGCTTTTCCGATGTCGGCTTTTACATCAATTCCTTCATGACGGCAGATTTCGAGTTTGTCATTCAGAATATGATTAAGCAAAGGATTGCCCGTTTCGACATAGCTTTTTACGGCATTCAGTTTATCAAGAATTTCCGAAACATATTTTCTGGCATTTTCGTAGTCACCGCTGTTGATGTAAGAAGCCATTACCATAAGATGATTCCGCATGTCGTGCTTGAGCTTTCTTGTATTCTGATGCAGCTGCCTGATTTCCTCTTCCTGCTTGTTGATTTCTTCCATCTGCCATTTGTAAGAATCAAGCTCATATTTTAAATCCTTGTTCTGCGCCATAAGTTCGAGAAACTGCTGTTGTAAATCTTCGATTTCTTTCTTTTTGTTCATCATCTTCTCATGTATTTTAGGATTGATTTTTTTGCGGCTTCAGAATAGGACTTTCCGATTGGAAGAAGTTCGCCGTTATCTAGTTCAAGATTTTCTGATTTTAAGATTTTTACGTGTTCAAGGTTTACAAGAAATCCTTTGTGAATACGGAGGAAATCGCTTTTTTTTAATTCTTCTTCTATACCCGCCATTGTCGAACGCATTCTGTATTCGTTGCCAATCGTGTGAATTGCAAGATAATTAGCCTGTCCTTCAAAATATAGGATTTCATTTTGTGCAAGATTTATTGTCTGCGAGGCATTTTGAAAAACAAAGCGTTTATTACGGCTGTCAATTTCTTTCTGACAATCCTTAAGGACATTTCGCAATTCTTCTTCCAGATATTTTTTTCGAACAAAGGCAAAAGGATGATATTTAAAACTATCGTAAACCAGTTCATCGTGAGCCGTTACAAAAACAATCAGGGTACGGGCTTTTTCTTCAGTAAGAGCTGCGGCTACTTCCATTCCACTCAAGCCCGGCATGTCTATATCAATAAGAAGGACATCGGGTTCTTTTTCCGCAGAAGTTTTTACAGCTGAAAGAAAGGCTTCTCCCTCAGAAAAAGTTTCCACCTTGTTCAACGGAAATTCGTTTTTAATAAAGGAGGCAATTTCTTCGAGGATTTTGCTTTCGTCGTCACAGACTGCAATATTCAAATGTTTTCTCCGGTCTGGTTTATTTGATTAAGCGTAAAGCAGAAGCATCTATGTCAGATACTTTTGAAAAGCCAGTCGAACTCATTATAAAACGAAGCTCGTCGTTCACTTCTTTGAGGAATTTTTTTACACCAGAAACACCTTCTTTTTCAAGACCTGGAAGCATTGAACGGCCAACTGCTGCTGCATCAGCTCCAAGTGCAAGTGCCTTGTAAACGTCTGCACCGCTTGCAATTCCGCAGTCCACAAAAATCTGAACGTTTCGGCCGGCTAAGGCTTTTTTAATTTCCGGTAAAATCATCATCGGAGGAACTGCATAAGGAACGCGACCGTGATGATGACTAACAATGATAGCACGGGCGCCGGCATCTGCACATTTAATGGCATCGGCTACACTCAAAACTCCTTTTACCACAAACGGAAGCTTTGAAGAAGAAATATATGAAGCAAGCATTTCCTGTGTCTGTGCAGCCATTTCTTCGCCTACACAAATATCATAACCGGTCATGCCAAAAATATGGTCAATGTCCATTCCAATTCCAAAGGCATCGTTATCTTCTGCAAACTTAAACTGATCACGAACCTTTGCGTTGTCGGCATACGGTTTTACAATGCGAACAGTTTTGGCTCCAGTGGCGAGGATTTTTTTGAACTGGTCATTTTCCATCATACCTACAAAATTCAAAATATTGCTTTCTTTTGCAGCAACAGAATATTCTTCAAGACCTGTTAGTTCGCGGCCATCATAATTTTTAAGATGAGAAAAAGCAGGAGTAAGCACTGGGCTGGAAAAAGTTTCTCCCAAAAGTGTAGTAGTCGTGTTTGCAAGAACGGAATCAATCAGGTGCTCCTGGATAAGAATTGAATCCATGTAGCGCGCAGTAATTTCATTTGCATCAGAGAGTCTTGTATAGGCCATTAAGGTTCTCCTTTAAGTATCCCAGATATTTTAAGTATTCTTCATCTGTATTCAAATGCTCCAGAATGACCGGCATGTCTGGATCAAGTTCGTTCATTTTTTCTACGTAATAACGCAGTGGGAATTCGCCATCGCCAGGACCACATTCTTCCAGACGGATTGTATATGGCTGGGCCAGATGCACATCTTTAATATGACAGCTTCTGATTTTTTTGCCAAGAAGCTGGGCACATTCATCAACAAATTCGCAGGCATTAAAATATCTGTCTGCAGAATTTGTCATGTTGATAATATCCATGTGAACTGCAAAACGGTCGCGGTCTACGGCTTCGAGCAAACACAGGTATTCACGCGGTCCAGTCGGAATCATCCAGGGCATTGGCTCCAGAGTGAAGTATGTGTTTTTTACATTTGCGCGGTCAATAATTTCCTGAACCATTGAAACAGTTTTTTTCCAGGCTTCGTCTGTAAAGTTTTCTTTGTAACCGCCATCCCAACGGGGACCAAAAGCTCCTGCAACATTTACGGCACAACGGGCTCCAAGAAAATCTGCAAGACGCAGCTGATTTACACAATAGTCCATGTTTGACTTTCGCTCATCAGGGTCGCTAGCCAAAGCATTTCGCCAGATTCCAACCTCTGCAATTGTGAGCCCCGCTTTTTCTGCGGCTTCTTTATAGGCGATGATTTTCCTTTCGTCATCATTACAGTTCAGCGGGAAATTTACTGTGGCACAACCAAGCTTTACTTGATTGGCAGCCCATTCTTCCGGGGAATTGTGTTTTAATGGCGATGATGTTCCTAATCTCATGTGAATACTCCTACTTTTGGAGCCCTTCGAGAGCCTCAGGGACCCCATTGTATTTGCCTTCTGTGACCCTTCGAGAGCCTCAGGGACCCCATTGTATTTGCCTTCTGTGACCCCTTTGAGAGCCTCAGGGACCCCGTGCTTTAATATCCAATCTCCTTGAAAACTTTATCAAGCAGCTCTGCATTTTTGATTGAAAACTCTGGTGTAACGAAAGGCTTTTGATTTCCCAAAATACACTGGTTCAACTGTTCAAGCTCAAGCGCATAATTGTGAGGAACAGAAACTTTGCGTTCAATTACTTTGTTGTCGCTCCAGCCATTTTCAACAATTTTATACGAAACTTCACCTTCCTGATTGTATTCAACTTCAGAACGGACTGAACCTTTTGTCCCGTGAACATAAAGCCTGTCAAAACGAGAGTTTGTATTCTGGCCAAGAATCATTCCAATATTAAAACTTGCACGCACGCCGTTTTTAAAGCGAATGATTGCGGCAGTGTTTACATCAACTGCTTCATCAGAAAATTCTGCGACAGCTTTTACAAAATCAGGATCTGAATCAATAAGCGATAAAATCATTGTTGTACAGTAGCAGCCCAAATCATAAAGCGCACCACCACCAAACTCTTTATGAAGACGGAAATCTTCCTTATAACCCTGTGTAATAAATGCCGATTCAATGTAATCGACTTCGCCAATTACGCCACTGGCAATATCATCTTTAAGGCTCTGGACATAAGGACTGTGGAGGTAGGCATAGGCTTCCATAAGATAAACGCCGTTTTCTTTTGCACAGGCATACATTTCGCGGGCTTCATCAGCATTAAGCGCAAGCGGCTTTTCGCAAAGAACATGCTTTCCACTTTTAAGCGCAGCTTTTACCCATGGCAAATGAAGATTATTTGGAAGTGGAATATAAACAGCCTGAACTTCCTTGTCGGCAAGAAGTTCATCGTAGCTGCCGTAAGCTTTTTCAAAACCATATTCTTCTTTGAAAGCTTGGGCTTTTTCCAAACTACGTCCTGCAATTGCATAAAGTTCACAATGCTCTGCTTTCTTCATTCCCGGAATTGTTGCATATTTTGCAATGTTAGCGGTTCCTAATATACCCCATTTAATTTTTTCCATAATTGTTCTCCTTTTATTAAAGTGTCACGGTAAGTTTTTCGTTATCTGTAAGTTTTGCAGGTATTTCCTTTCCATCTATGCTAAGCTTGTATTCACCTTTAAAAGCTTCAACTTCTGTGCAACCGGAAGCATCTGTAGTAATAGTAATATCTGTCCACCATTCTTCTTTTACAAGTTTTTTG
Organism: Treponema sp.; assembly: GCA_017963165.1. The sequence continues at coordinate 19,408 of JAGCTZ010000112.1, read as the reverse complement.
AGCATATGGTAAGAAGGTTTAAGAGAGTTGTCGCTTCGAACAAAACCACTTGGTGCTTTAAGCCACGCTCCGTCGTGGAAATCCCAGGTTGTAATTGCCTGAACAAGCGGATGAGAAAACAAAATCCTGTACATTTCTTCAATTTCACGGGCCTGCCTTTCTTCTCCTTCCGGCGTACTTGGCCATTCATCAACTTGCCAGTCATTAAGATCAACAATATGAGGTGGCATGATGTCGCCGGAAATCAAAGTGTTTTCTGTAAAATGAATAGGAAGCCCAAAGTGTTCATAGCGTGCCAGAACTTCTTCAAGTTTTTCGCGGCCCCAGTAGCCCTGATGCTGATGCGACTGAATACCAATTGCACTGATAGGAACTCCTGCATTCAAACAGCCGTCAATCAGGATTTCGTAATTTGTAGAAGTGTTGAAATCATTTATGAGCAAAGTGGCTTCAGGGTTGTCTGCGTGGGCTCTGTCAAAAACTTCTTTTACAAGCTTTACGCGTCCTTTTTCCTGGCAAAGGCGGGTGATGGCATTATCATACTTATCAAAAATCGGCATGATTACAACTTCGTTAATAACATCCCACATGTCAATTACACCTTTAAAGCCTTTAACTTCGCGGTCGATTCGTTCAAGCTGCTTTTGCATGATTGTCTTGTTATCATATTTTAAAAGCCAGTTGGCACAGGCTGTATGCCAGCACAAAGGATGACCTTTTACAGTAACATTTTTGCTTTTAAGATATTGCGCAGTTTTCATCAGAGTATCTGTGTTAGGCTTGCCTTCTTCTGTTTCAAACTGGCCCCAATAAAATGGAAGTGTTCCGTAATTAAAAATCTCCAGCCAGCTTTCTGTCATCTGCTTGTGAAAATCATCTCCATCTTTAACATAAGGAATAAAATCAAAAGCGCCGCAGCCAAAAAGAAAATCATGTTTTGTCTGCCGGATTTTTACCTGTTTGTTTACCAGAGGCTTTCCCTGTCCATCAAGAAATTGAATTTGTTTTTTTACTTTTCTGTGTGAAATGTCCATAAAAACTCCTATATTTTATTCTACTTTACTATGTGTGATTTATTTGTATAAAAATCATTGTTTGTTGTAAGAAAATGTATGGCATTCGGTCAAAGCGTTGTGATATAATTAGACTGATTTGAGGTGATTTTGAAGCAGCTTTTAATTGTTGAAGATGACCAGACTCTTAATGAAGGCTTGTGTTTGGCTTTACGGCAGGAGGACAGAAAAATTATTTCCTGTGACTGCTTAAAGGATGCCCGGGCTCAACTTGCTTTGGGAATTGTTGATTTTGTGCTGCTTGATATAAATCTTCCGGATGGCAGCGGGCTTGAGCTTCTTAAAGAAATCAAAAAACAAAAGCCGTCGCTTCCGGTAGTGCTGCTGACTGCAAATGATACCGACCGTGATATTGTCCAGGGGCTCGAAACCGGTGCTGATGATTATATTACAAAACCATTCTCGCTTTCTGTTTTGCGTGCAAGGGTGAATACTCAGCTTAGAAAAATTGATGACGGGGCGGGCAGTGGTAATGGCTCAAACAAAATTTTTACAGACGGTTCTTACTCTTTTAATTTTGATAAAATGATTTTTGCACACGATGGCAAACAGGTTGATTTATCGCGGGCAGAACAAAAGCTTTTGTATTATCTGACACAAAATGCACCAAACACAACAACCCGTGATTTTTTAATAGACAGACTCTGGTCAGACGGAGAAGAATATGTTGATGAAAATGCACTTTCTGTTACAGTAAAACGATTGCGCGACAAGCTTGAACTTGGGGGCAAAATCAAAACTGTTTATGGAATTGGTTATGCGTGGCTAACTGGAGATTCAAAATGACAATATTTTTGATAGTTGCCGTAGCAGTGATTTTCGCCGGCGCAGTTGCCCTTGTGATTTTCAATCGCCTTAAGATGAGAAGGACTTTTGATTCTCTGGAAGAAATGCTTAATCAGGCAATTGAAGGAAACTTTTCGGCAGACAATTTTGATGAAACAAGACTTTCCCGGCTCGAAGCAAAACTCGAAGAATATCTTTCATCAGCTTCTATTTCTGCACAGAACGTCAAAAACGAAAAAGACAAACTCAAAGAATTAATTTCTGATATTTCACATCAGACAAAAACTCCGATTGCAAATCTTGTACTTTACGGTGAACTGCTCGAAGGTTTTGAACTTACAGATGAACAAAAATCAAACGTTGCGGCTGTGCGGATACAAACAGAAAAGCTCCGTTTTTTAATAGACAGTCTTGTAAAACTTTCAAGACTCGAAAGCGGAATAATTTCTCTTGAAAAAAAGCAGACACCGGTTTATCCGATTTTACAGAATGTTATTGAACAGGTACGTGAAAAAGCTGCTGCCAAAGGCCTGGAACTCATTCTTAAAGAAACCCCGACCACAGCAACCATAGACTCCAAGTGGACGCAGGAAGCAATCTTCAATATTGCAGACAACGCTGTAAAATACACAGACAAAGGAAACATCAACATAAGCACCACAGAGTTTGATATGTTTGTGCGCGTTGATGTTTCCGACACAGGCAAAGGCATTCCCGAAGAAGATCTTCCAAAAATCTTCGGCCGCTTTTACAGAGGCTCCTCCACCAGATCAGAAGAAGGCGTAGGCATTGGTCTTCACCTTGCCAGAGAAATTGTCAGCGGACAGGGCGGGTATATTAAAGTAAGTTCAACACCTGGCGCAGGTTCTACATTTTCTGTTTTCTTACCAAAATAATTTCCTCTTGAAAGATTCTTGAAAGAATTGTGTGTTATGTTTTTATTATCAAAGCTACGGAAGCGTGGCTTTATACAGGAGACACACAATGGAAATTTTGAAAACAGAAGGACTTAGAAAAACATACGGCACAGGCGAAGCAAAAGTTGAAGCTTTGCGTGGTGTAGATCTTAGCGTAAACAAAGGAGAATTCCTTAGTATTGTAGGAACCTCCGGAAGCGGAAAATCAACTCTGCTTCATATGCTTGGCGGGCTCGACCGTCCAACTTCTGGCAAAGTAATAATTGACGGTAAAGATATTTTTTCATTAAAAGACGAAGAGCTCACAATCTTCCGCCGAAGAAAAATAGGATTTGTTTTTCAGGCATTCAACCTTGTACCGGTAATGTCTGTTTACGAAAATATCGTTCTTCCAATTGAACTTGACGGCGAAAAACCAGATCAGGATTTTGTAAACGAAATCATCAATACTCTGGGGCTTTCAGAAAAAATAAAGGCCTATCCTTCACAGCTTTCGGGAGGCCAGCAGCAGCGTGTTGCAATTGCCCGCGCCCTTGCTTCGGCTCCTGCAATCATTCTTGCAGACGAACCAACCGGAAACCTTGATTCAAAAACAACTCAGGATGTTATGGGACTTTTAAAAGTGACAAGTCAGAAGTTTGGACAGACAATCGTAATGATTACTCACAATGATGAAATTGCACAGCTTGCAGACCGTTCAATCCGCATAGAAGACGGAATGATTGTAAGGGGATAAAAATGAAAGTTCAGAATACTCCAGTAATTAGAAAAACTGCAAAAGAATATATTTTCAAAAACCGCGGAAAGAGCCTTGTCATAATTCTTTCGGTTGCCCTTTGTACTTTTTTGTTCACAACACTTTTTACAGTTGGTGGCAGTATCTTAACAATGTTCAAAGAATCTACCCAGCGACAGGTTGGAACAACAGCAGCGGGTGCTTACAAATATCTTATTCAGGAAGAATATGACAGGCTTACCGCAGACAAAAAAATCAAGGAAGTTTCACACTGGATTTGTGTTGGTGAAGCAACTAACAAAGAGCTTTTAAAAGTCCGCACCGAAGTTCACTGGACGGATGAAGTGAGCGCAAAAAAAGGCTTCTGCTACCCGGAGGCTGGAAATCTTCCTCAGGCTGAAAATGAAGCTGTATTCAGTTCTCTTGTTCTTAGTGCTTTGAAAATAAATGTAGACCCGAACAATTACGAAGCTCTGCTTGGCAAAAAAGTTCCTCTGCAGATTACTATAAACGATCAGACTATCGAAAAGGAATTTACAATTTGCGGCGTTTTTACAGGCGACCGTGTTTCTATGGCACAGTTTGTTCTTGTATCCAAAGTCTTCCAGGAAAAATATGCCCCGGTTCCGACAGTTTCCTATTATGACAGAAGCACAGATTACAACAGCCAGATCTGCGGCCTCATAAATGCCGATGTCGATTTTTATAGTCCATTTAGAACAGAACATCAACTCATTGCTGCTGCCTTTAGAAACGGACTTCCGGAAATGGTAGAACTTGGAGTAAGCAATGCTTCTATGGCAGGCACTATGGATATCACAGCTGTTCTGCTTGTTGTATTCCTGCTAATCACAATATTCCTTTCGGGTTATCTTATTATAAACAATATTTATAGAATAAATGTTTATTCAGATATCCGTTCTTACGGGCTTCTTAAAACAATAGGAATGAGCGGTCGCCAGTTGACCCTTCTTGTAAGATATCAGGCAATTTTTCTTTCACTTCCGGGAATTGCGCTGGGTATTCTTGCAGGTTCGCTTGTTGGAATTCTTTTAGTTCCTGTTGTTGTAAGCATTTTTAATATTTCTGCAGCTGCAAAGGGAGACGTTCAAATTAATGGCTGGATTCTTTTACTATCTGCCCTATTTTCTTTTGTGACAGTAATTGTTTCATGCAGACGCCCGGCACGACTTGCATCAAAAGTTTCGCCGATTGAAGCAGTAAGATACACTGAAAATGTTAAGATCCCGAAACGAGTTCGGGATGACAAGGGAGCTCACAATCACACCCGCTTCACCAACCTTTCTTTTGCCACAAGAAATCTTTCACGCGACAAGAAAAAGGTTTTCTGGGTTGTGCTTTCACTTTCTCTTTCATTAGTGATTCTGAACAGTGTTTATACATTACTTCACGGCTTTAGCGAAGACAAATATATTGCCCTCAGTATTGCAACAGATTTTTCTGTAGCCGATGCAACTCTTGATAATCCTTCGGTAAAGTATAGTAACATAAACCTGACAGGTATTTCACCGGAGCTTCTGGACCAGGTCAATAAGCTAAAGGGCGTTGAAGAACTTGGCAACATTTATCTTGAGAACACTTATCAGAATTTTACAGACGAAGATTTCCAGAAAATTGACGAGCGTCTTTTGACAAAACCTTTCATGGAAACCCTTAATCCTTACGGTAACAACAACACTACAGTTAAAGAAGTGTACGAAGAGTATCGTGCCTCTGTTGTTTTCCTTTACGGAATGGATGACTTTGTGCTCAAAAATCTTCCTGTACGCCACGGTCAGATAGATCTTGAAAAATTTAAAACAGGAAATTATATACTGGTAAACGAATATGATATTAGACTTCCTTCAGGCGAAGATCCAATTCCATATTTTCTGCCGGGAGAAAAAATCAGCGTAACAACAAATGACGGAAACACAAAGCAGTATGAAGTAATGGCAACTGTTCAGCTTCCTTACGCCTTCCGACTTCAGATTTTTGATACTCTTGATATGTTTTATATTCTTCCTTCACAGGAATTCAATAATTTTTGCCAGCCAAGAAGTCCTATGCGCTGCCTTTTTAATGTGTCTGATGAAGAGGAAGAAAGCATCGAAGCCTGGATGGAAAACTACACAACCCAAAATGAACCTGCCCTTACATATACTTCCCGCAAAAGCTTTAAACAAGAATACAAAAGCTTTACAAGTATGTTTATGATAGTGGGCGGACTTTTGACAGCAATCCTAGCCCTCATAGGACTTTTGAATCTTGCAAACACCATGACAACTTCAATAATGAGCCGTCGCCTTGAACTTGCAATGCTTGAAGCAGTTGGTATGACAAAGCGCACCCAGATTTACGGAATGTGCATTGAAGGAGTTTTGTACGCTGCCTTTACAGGAATTGCGGGATTTATTTTGAGCAGCATTTTTTCTGCTGTACTTATAAAACCATTTGGAGCAGGAATGTGGTACTTTGAATGGAACTTCTCACTGCTTCCTGTGGCTATTGTTTTGCCAATTATGATTGCGCTCACTCTTGTTCTGCCGATGATCATTTACAAAAATGTAATGAAGGCTTCTGTTGTGGAAAGATTGCGTGTTGCAGAAGTGTAGATAAGAGATGATTAGGTGTTAGGGGTGAAGTTCTCAACACCTCTAACAATTTGAATTGTCGAGAAAGTTTTATTCATAGAATTAAAAAGATATGGTATAATTATAATATATACCATGGTGAATTCCGAAAAGTTGTCCGAACGCGACATCATCACAAAATATATTCTCCCTGCAATTGAGCAATCTGGCTGGAATAAGCAGACTCAGATTCGCGAAGAAGTGACTTTTACGGCAGGACGTATTTTTGTAAAAGGAAAAAAGACAAAGCGTGGCGAGAAAAAACGTGCTGACATAATCATATATTACAAACCAAACATTCCAGTTGCTGTTGTAGAAGCAAAAGATAATACTCACACTGTTGGAGCCGGAATGCAGCAGGCTTTGGAATATGCGGGAACTCTTGATATTCCGGTTGCAATTTCGAGTAATGGGGATGGATTTGTAATTCAATATCGCAAAAACTGCGGGCCACAGGGCTCTGACGGCAAAGCTATTGTTTCTGAAAATGCAGACCTTGAACATTTTCCAACTCCGGACGAACTTTGGAGCTGCTATAAACGTTACAACGGGCTTGTTTCAAAAGAGGAAGAAGATACATCGCTTTGTTCATACTATTTTGATTCAACAGGCCGCGCTCCAAGATACTATCAGCGGATTGCAATCAACAGAACGGTAGAAGCAATTGCACGCGGACAGAATCGTATTCTTCTTGTAATGGCAACTGGAACAGGTAAAACTTATACCGCATTTCAGATTATCTATCGTCTTTGGAAAGCCGGCTGTAAAAAGCGAATCCTTTATTTAGCCGACCGCAACAATCTTATCACCCAGACAAAGAAAGGCGATTTTAAGCACTTCAAAGATAAGTGCCACATCATCAGACATAAGCACATCGATAAGTCTTATGAAATATATCTTGCTCTTTATCAGGGGCTTACAAATTATGATGAAGAAACTGATGCTTACAAACAGTTCAGCCCGGATTTCTTTGATTTGATTATTGTTGATGAGTGTCACCGTGGTTCAGTTGATGAAGACAAGGCCTGGCACAAGATTCTTTCATATTTTTCGAGTGCAACCCAAATCGGTATGACTGCTACTCCAAAAGAAACAAAGGCACTTTCAAACATCGAATATTTTGGAGAACCAATTTATACCTACTCTCTCAAGCAGGGAATTGATGACGGCTTCTTAGCTCCTTACAAAGTTCTTCGCGTTGGAATGAATATAGACCTTGAAGGCTATCGTCCTGAGCGTGGCAAAACAGATATAGACGGCGAGCTTATAGAAGACCGCCTTTACAACACAAAAGATTTTGACCGCAACATTGTAATTGATGAACGAACAGATCTTGTTGCCAGAAAGATTATGGAATATCTTACAAACTCCGATCAAATGGCAAAGACAATTGTTTTCTGTGTTGATATTGAACACGCAGAACGAATGCGTCAGGCACTTCTTAAATATGCGCCGGAAGAAATTACAGCCCGTTCAGATAAATATATAGTCCGCATTACAGGTGATGACCCGGTTGCAAAAGGATATCTGGAAGATTTTATCAATCCCGAACAGAAGTTCCCTGTAATTGCTACAACTTCAAAATTGATGAGCACAGGAACAGACGCACAGACCTGTAAAGTAATTTGTCTTGATGAAAACATCGGCTCTATGACAGAGTTCAAACAGATTATAGGCCGCGGAACCAGAATCAACGAAGAATACGGAAAGCAGTATTTTACGATAATAGACTTCCGCAATGTAACAGACAAATTTGCAGATAAAGATTTTGATGGCGCACCGGTACGCATAAAAGAATCAAAACAGGATGATAAGCTTTCAGAAGAAATCATCGACGAAGGCACTGGCGAAGAACAGATTGACCCGGTTACCGGAAAAGAAGTTGAGTTTGCCGAAGCAGTATACGGAAATGAAAATTTTGAAGGATATGAGCTTGGAGAAAACACAACTCCGTATGGTGCGGTGGTTGAGCCTGTCGAAACCACCAGAAAGAAGACATACATAAACGGCGTAGATGTAAGCATCTTAAGCGAACGCAAGCAGTATCTGGATGCAGACGGCCGCCTTATTACAACAAGCGTAAAAGAATACTGCAAAACCGGAATCCTCACTTCATACCGCTCGCTCGACAATTTCTTACAGACCTGGAACGATGCCGAAAAGAAGCACGCCATTATAGAAGAGCTGGAAAATCAGGGAATTATCTTTGAAGAGCTGAAAGATGAAATTAAAAATGACCTGGATATTTTTGATCTCATCTGTCACATCGCCTGGGATGCCCCAGCCCTTACAAGAAAAGAACGCGCCGAAAATGTCCGCAAACGAAACTACTGGACCAAATATGGTGAAAAAGCGCGCAATGTCTTAAATGCAATTCTTGATAAATATGCCGAAACAGGAATAGAAGCCATTGAAGATATGAAAGTTCTGACAGTTCCACCTATTACAGATATTGGTACGCCAAAGGAAATCATTGATTCCTTCGGAGGCAAACCGCAGTACCTTCAGGCAATCCGCGAACTCGAAGCAGAGATTTACAGCGCAGCGTAAATCATATGTCATTCCGAACTTGTTTCGGAATCTTGAGGTTACCATTTGTAGTCTACTATTACTCAAACCATAAGAAATACGCAATTTTTGGTAATAAACAGATTCTTGAAGTTTATAATAAATTTTGTTACAATTTGTAACATTTTTGACGATTTATATGATATAATATCTATTAAGGAAGGATTAATTATGAATTTTAATTTACAGAAATTTTCAGCTGATGTCAAAGAATTCCGCAAGGCAAATAAACTGACACAGTCAGAGTTTGCTGGTAAATTGGAATTGGACAACCACACTTTAGTTTCACTTTTTGAGCAGGGCAAACGGGCTCCTTCAAAAGAAGTGTTTGCAAATTATTGCAGAATTACAGGCCGTCGCTCAGAAGAATACTGGGAAGCAACAAATGATATGCCGTCGGCTTATCTGATGGGAAAGATTCAGCCGACAGATAAAAAAGCGCTGGAATCGGTTCTTGAAAAAATCGGTATGCGTGAATATCTGTTTGCGCTTTATGACAGGGTGAATAAATGAGTTCAAAAAACGACATCGACTCTATAATCAATAATTTATCTCAATCAAAATATACTTTTGGTGAAAAAGAGCTTTCTTCTGATGAAATTCTCCAAATTAAAAATCAGTCAAAAGACGCTCGAGGCAGATATGGACTTAATGCTCCCATAGGCACAAATATTTTTTCTTTTCTTGAACAAAAAGGGGATATAGTATTTCAATTGCAGGATTTTAAGGAATCAGAACTTGATGCGATGATAATTAAATATTCTGCAAAGTCTCAAAAAAAATACATTATTATAAACAGTGTCAAACCTCTTATTAATCAGATTTTTGCAGCAGCGCATGAATTCTATCATTATTTATATAGTTTTATTGGAAATTCACAGAATTCTATAGTCTGTAGCTTCAGTAAAAATGATAAGGAAGAAATTAAGGCAAATCGTTTTGCTGCTGAATTTCTTTTACCTGAAGAAGCCTTAAAAGACGAAGTTAATTCATTTAGTAAATTTATTGACGGAAAATTCTTAAATGCTCCAATTGCCAGACAAATAGTTTTCTGTTTTTATCTTACAACTAAGTATTCTATTCCGCTAAAAGCTGTAATGTATCGCTTAAGGGAAGAAAATATTTCTAATACAGATTACCTGCTTAGTCACTATGAAGATGTAAAGCAAATTCTCCTTGATTTTTCAAAATCAGAAACACATATAAAAGAACTGTATGCAAATAAAAATGAATATATAACGGAACAACTCTATAATTTAGTTCCTTATCTTTATAACAAAGGCCGCCTGGATGATTCAACAGTTGATGAAATCATCAAAAAGTTTTCTTTGTCAGAAAAACAGATATTGGGAGACTTGATAAAAGATGAATAAGTTTTCCGAAATAAAGAAAGATTCGCCTATCATAATTGATACATGTATCTTTATGGTTGGAATTGAAAAGCGTCAGACAAATCCAGAATATTCTCTTGAAAATATGAAAAAAAACTGGATGAATGACGCGCTTTCTTATTTTGAAAACATCAAGCTTCATGAAGTTGTTTATAACGAACTAGATGCTGACACAAAAAAAGTAATAGACGAACATGTCGGAAAAAATGTTGAGATAGTTTCTGATAAAGATTTATTCGACAAAGATCCAGAATACATGCGCATTTTTAATGAAATCCATGACCATCCATTAATGTACGCGCCTTTTTCAAAAACAAAGAATCAGGGGGAAGTCCATTCTTTAGCTTATGCCTGCTATTATGGCATCCCATATTTTTCTTCAAAAGATTCAGATGCCTGCGATGTCTGCAACGAAATAGAAGATTTGAAAGATATCATAGTAGTAGGTTTTGAAACAATCCTCGGAATAGCTTACAAATCCGGCGGCAACAAAGAAAAACGAAAAGCGCTAAAAGCTTTATATAAAGAATTCTGCGCTCCAAAGATAAGACAAGGTGTTATTCCAAAAACATTGGCTGAATTTTTGGGTGAAGAGGAATAACATCATGAGCGAATGGAAAAAAGTGAAAATTGGGGACATCTGCAAAATCGTAAAAGGCACAACCGGTATTGCTAGCGCAGAACCTGGCCAATATCCTCTTGTAGTTACAGCCGAAGAAAGAAAAACTTGTTCAACATATCAGTTCGATTGCGAAGCTGTATGTATTCCGCTTGTAAGTTCCAGCGGACATGGCAAAAAGTCTCTCAAAAATGTTCATTATCAAAGCGGAAAGTTTGCGCTCGGAACAATTCTCTGCGCCGTAATTCCAAACAATCCGCAGGAACTGGATGCCCGCTATCTCCATCAATATCTTCAATTTTACAAAGACATAATTCTCGTCCCCCTGATGAAAGGCGCTGCAAATGTTTCTCTTTCAATGAAAGATATCCTGGCCGTAGAATTTCCCCTGCCACCAATAGACCGCCAAAGAGAACTTTCAAATCTTTTTGTCTCGCTCCAGAAAAAGCAAAAAGAACTCTCAGCCGAATATGAAAAGCAGACTGAATACGCAAATCTTCTCCGTCAGAGCATTCTGCAACAAGCCATAGAAGGAAAACTCACCGACGACTGGCGCAAACAGAATCCTGTCCAAAAAGGCAATCCCGACTACGATGCAGAAGCATTGTTTGAACAGATTCAGAAGGGGGAAGTCTCCCCCTCGCTCCAACCTGCTTCACAGTTTTCCGCTCCCCCCTCTCCTAGGGGTACAGCCCCTAAAACCCCAGAAAATTCCCGCGAGTTTTTCGAAGAAAAACTCGATAGTGAGCGCAAGCGAACGAACAACGCCCGCTCAAAATCACTTGCTCCAATTACAGAGGAGGAAAAACCATTTGAAATTCCTGAAGGATGGAAATGGGTAAGATTAGAATCTCTTTCTTCAGATATTCTATATGGAGTCAGTGAATCTGCAAAAGAAAATGGAAAATATAAATTATTACGAATCACAGATATTCAAAATAATTTTGTAGATTGGGATACAGTTCCATATACTGATTTCAATGATGCAAAAGTTAATCAATATTTATTACACAAAGGCGATATATTATTTGCACGTACAGGAGGAACTGTTGGTAAATCTTATTTGGTTGAACAGTGTCCATTAAATACTATTTATGCATCATATTTAATTCGTGTAAGATTAACTGAATATATTAATTCTCATTTTATAAAATCTTTTTTTGAGTCCCCATTTTATTGGAGACAGATAACAGATAGCCTTGTGGGAACCGGACAACCAAATTGTAATGGTCAAAAATTAGCAAATCTAGTTCTTCCTCTTCCCCCATTAAAAGAACAGGAAGAAATAGTAAACAAAGTAGAAGCACTACTCACAAAAATAATAACCCTAGAAAATCAAATTCAAGACCGCAAATCACTGTCTGATAAACTTATCTTTGGTATAATAAAAGAAAAATTGGAGGGGTAAGAAATGGCATGGACTAGTGCATGGCTTCAATCAATATTTGCAAAATATAGTAAAAAGAAAATAGAATCTAAAAAGATAATTCTCTTTAACAATTCTCCAATTGGTTCTAATGATGACGATGTTTTTGATTCTAAAATAAAAGTGAATGCAATTCGGCAAGCTATCACTGAAGAAAATGCTACAACGATAGCATTAATAGGTGAATATGGAACAGGAAAATCTAGTTTAACGAATCTGTTGTATAAAGAAAATGAAGATTTATTTGAAAAACCATCATATATAAATTTATGGGATTGTGTTTGTAAAAAAGAAAAATCAGTTATCGATAATGGACAGAAAGAAGAGTCAGTATTGGATAATCAAAGTAGAATTAATAGTTTTACAAAATCATTTCTTTATCAATTATCAACTAGTGCGAGAAATAAAGGTTTTTCTAAATATATAAATCAACGTCTTAGTAAAAATTATGGAAAAGTATCATTATCTTCTTCTGGATCCAAAATTAGTATTATTCTTATTCTATTTGCGTTATTAGCTTTCATATTATATATAGGATTCAATAAAATAAATTATAATATTTCATTTTCAGATTTCTCTATCCCAAATGAATTTTTTTTATTGATTGCACTTCCATGTATTTATTTTGCTGCTAAAACAGATAATTTCCTTTTTTCTCTATGGGATTCACAAGGAAAAATAGAACCCACTGATACTGATACTTTTGAAATATTTAAAGAAATTTGTAATAAACTCAAGACTGAGAAAAAAAGACTAATTATTATTGAGGATTTGGATCGAACAGACGATGCTCTAATTGTAACTTCCTTACTGAAAGAAATATACAGATTTATAAATTTATTAAAAGATGATAAAGATAAATTTATATTTATTATCTCTCTAAAATCAGAAGAGTCTTTGGTTATAAATAATACTGATGAAGAGCATAAAAAGGGCTTAAATATTTATTCTAAAATATTTGATTATTCAGTATGGATAAGACCACTATACTTTGAAAATATTCGCGAAATAGTAGAGCAATTGTTAAAAGATAAGTGTTCTCCAGAAGATAAAACAAAAATATTACCTAATCTATATTGGATAATGCAAGGACATGCATTAACTGTTCGTGAAATAAAAGACAGATTAAATGAAGTTTTTCTTCTTTATGATTCTTTGTCACAACGTGACAATTATGAAGCAGATATACAGTATAATAAGTGTGCAGCCGTAGTATATTTACAAAGACAATACCCTTTAGAGTTCCAGCGGTTAATCTCGCATGAACAATTATTTGCTGAAATAGTAAAGAATTATTATTATGATAGAAAACTGCCAGAGCAAACTAGTTTTTCTGAAATAATGAAAGAAAACACATCTGATAGTTTTTTTGATCAATTTATTGAAATGCTAAAATCGAAAGACATCGAAAATGATTATGCAATGTATTTCTTTAATTATCCAAAAAATTCAAAAATCATGTCTCTAGAGGAACGTTATATTTATGATTCTATAATTCATAATGTATATTCTCCATATGAGACAGACAGTATCAATGAAATGATAGATAATATAATAAGGAATAAAAATAGTAATGAAGAAGATAATGTCATAACAAAAGCATTAAAACAATTGATAGAATATAATCATTTTTATCAAGAATTTGTTTTTGAACATGAAAGAATATTCGAAATGGCATTACAAACAAGCCAAGATCATATATTAATTTCTCTATCGCAATATATAAAAGATAATATTAATAGTAGTAATCCAATTTATTTCTTGGAAAGAATAACTGAGTTTAATTTTGTTAAAACTAATAAATTGCTACGTCAGACGATATTGAAAATTCCAGTATCAGAAGTAAATATTGAATATGCTAAAACAAAAAATAAGGGGTTGATTACTAGATGGAGAACTGATTTAATAAAGACTTTTCCAAATGATATTGAACTTTTTTCTGATTTATTTAATCGAAATGATTATCCAATTGTCGAATTGGGAACTTTGTCTCTCCTAAATACAACAAAAGATATTTTTTATTGTTTGAATTTTAATGCTATAACACAGAAGACATTCAAATCTTATTTAGAGTTCTTATGTAAAAAACATTTCAAAAATGAAGAAACCAAATATCTAATAGATGGCTTATTATCAATACCAAGTTTATCTACAATGCCAAATTCACATATTTTATTAAGAGATATACTAATGAAGAATAAAGTATATGAAGAATCTTTATATGAGATTATATTTAGTGGATATAAACAAGCAGAAGATAATAAGTCAATTATTGATTATGTTCAAAGTATTGATTTCTCAAAAATGTCAGACAATATGCTTATTAAACTCGATGAATTAATAACTAATGAAATAACAGATTTATCGTTAATTAAATTATTAGAATCAAAAGGGCTTTATCAATCAGCAATATATTCAAGATTATCTATTAATAATTTTAATACTTTTAATTTCAAGAATACATGGATAAGTGATCATATAGATGCCTTGGGTACAATTATAAATGAGAATAATAAAGAATTACTTTTATTGCTAAGAACTGTTTTCATTAAAAATAAAGCAATTAGCAACATATGTTCTTTATTTGATGAACCATTTGATTTTGTATCTGAACAAGAACTTCAATTGATGAATGAACCTGATAGTTTATATTATGCAACAGATTTTTCTCGTGTAACAAATGCCAATTGTAATATTTTTGCTAATTATTGTAATACAAATAAATTTAATGATAATAAACTGTTTGCATTCTTCAAGGCCCTATTTTTTCAAGAAGATAATAGTCATCGTATTATTTCTGAAGAAATAATAAACCTGATACTTGAGAAAATAGATTTCAACAATTGCTTGTTTGGTTCTATGGATATAGATCAACAAAATGAAATTATAGAAGTTTTTACACCAATACTAGGATTAGATGATGTAAATAAAGCAATATCTTTTATGAAAATAATAAACTGCCATATTGAAAATCTAAATAATCTAATTCAAAACAATATTGAATCAGAAGATGATGATTTATTTATCGATTATATAGATTGCTGTAACAGTATTAGTGTAACACCTGAAACAGTTATTAATTTCTTAGCGGAGAAAAATATTAATACACAACTTAAACCAGAAATTACAACAAAACTTTACCAAAAAGAAAAATATACCCAATATATTATTGGAAAATCATTAAATGATAATGTAATTGTTCATGATGACACTATACCATTGTCAAATTACTATAAAGCTTATTCTATAAGTGATAAATTCTATGAACTTACAAAAAATAATGTTTTAGTTGAAAAATTCTATAAAGAAAATATGTATGATTCAAATCTAACCATTGATAGACTTGAACCTTTCATGAAATTCGAAAAACAACCTTGTAAACTAATACAAATAATTCTTACTAAATTAGGAACAGATGAAGAAAAGAAACAATATTTTTCTGAAATCCCAGATATACAATCATATAAAGAATGTGAGAAAGTTATTTCCCTATTTACACAAGAACCATTTATTGATTTGTTTCATAATGATGTAGGCTTTAGAGAGATTGTAAAAGAAAAATTATATGAAAGAGATGATAATGGTAATCTAAGGAAAGGAGTTCTAAAAACTAAGTTTACTAAGGCTTTGAATGCAGCTTTACTAAAAAAATATGGATCCATTAGCTAATAGATATTTAATCCGGGGGCGTTGCGGGGTGCGCTAGAAACTGCGTCCTTACGGACTTGTTGCGAGCACCCCGCAGAAGGGGTAGCAGACAAGCAACAAAGCGGAGAGAATCGGCACTGCTTGCAGGGACGATTCGTGGAGCGACTTGCTTGGGAGCGAGGGGAAGGCTTTTCCCTCTTCAATAAAAAAGGAGCAAAACAAATGACAAATGAACTTGTAAAACAAATATCGTACATTCTCTATAAAGCAGATGAAGAAGATGTAAAAGTTAATGCGCTCCTTAAGGATGAATCTATCTGGCTTACGCAAAATTCTATGGCAGAACTTTTTGATGTTAATGTTCCTGCGGTTTCAAAACACCTTAAAAATATATATGAATGTGGGGAATTGGATGAAGCCTCAACTATTTCCATTTTGGAAACAGTTCAAAAAGAAGGTACACGATCCGTAAAAAGAAATGTGACATTTTATAATCTTGATGCCATTATCTCTGTAGGTTATAGAGTGAATTCTGCAAAAGCTACGAAGTTCCGTATCTGGGCTACAAATGTATTAAAGGAATACATCAAAAAAGGCTTTGTGATGGATGATGAACGCTTAAAGCAGGGCGAAACTGTTTTTGGAAAAGATTATTTTCGTGAGCTTTTGGAAAGAGTTCGTTCTATCCGCGCCAGTGAGCGACGAATCTGGCAGCAGATTACAGATATTTTTGCTGAATGTTCCATTGATTATGACCGTAATTCGGAAATTACAAAGCAGTTTTATGCAACTGTTCAAAATAAGTTTCATTATGCCATTACAGGACAAACTGCTGCTGAAATCGTATACGACAAAGCTGATCATACAAAAGAACACATGGGTTTAACAACTTGGAAGAATTCCCCTGATGGTCGTGTTCTTAAAAGCGATGTAAATATTGCAAAGAACTATCTTTCTGAAAAACAAATTCGTCAGCTTGAGCGCGCCGTAAGTGGTTATTTTGATTACATTGAAGATTTAATAGAAAGAGAAATCCCATTCAATATGAAGCAGTTTGCTGCTAGTGTTAATGAATTTCTTGAATTCCGTAAGTACGATATTCTTGAAGGAAATGGTAGGATTTCCCGAAATGATGCAGATAACAAGGCTTTCGCTGAATATGAGATTTTTAACAGAACTCAGAAGATAGATTCTGATTTTGATAAAATGATAAGAAAGGTAGAGAAGAAATAATTTAATTATTGAGAATAACAATTGATTGAACTTGCCATATTTTTCAACAAGTTCAAGAATATAGACGAGGTACTGTATGGGAGTTGATATTCAATATTGGTATGATAATAACATTAGTTTTTCAACAATCAAAGATTTGAAATTTCATCTTGAAAGATATCTGGATTGTAGAATATCAATTTTTTGTATGCAGGGAGATTCTGATGAATGGTCCTCTTTGTTTCCAAAAACAGGGAAATATAAATATACTTCTTTATGTAGTGTTGCAGCACTGAATAAAAGTGAATATTTTTTAGAAATTGTTGATTCGGATAATAAGATAAAGGATTTTGAGAATCAAAATATAAGTGAATTATTCAAGACAAGACAGATAGGATTATTTCTTCGCTCTGTACTAGATGATATAGAAGTGTATATTTATCCAAAAACATTAAAGATTCATAGCGAATTTTTATGCTTTCCCGGCAGAATGTTTTCATTTATTAAAACTATCGAAAATCCAGAAGAAGGTTTTACCGAGGATTATTTAAAAATACTGTATCGTATAAACTCGTTTGTTAAAGCCTTCAATTCCAACTCTATTTTAATGGTTGGTGATACACAAAGTATAAATTGGGAAAATATGGATGAAGACTTGGAAGAAGGTTGGACTAGTATTTCTGAAGTATTGGAAAAATATAAACCTCGAGGTATCAAAATAATTACGGAAGAAATGGTTCTGAATAAACAACTTGAACCATACGATAATGAAGAAGAAGTTTACAATCATGTATATTTTTTTCAATTCAATAATCTTTTGGAACATTTAAAGCCGTGTGCATTCAGAGAAGAAGATGATGAGGAAGAGTCTCATTCTGAAGAAAATCCTGCAGTGTTTTTGGAAGTTTCCATTACAGATTTAGAATACAAACCCGAAAAGCCAAGAAAAAAAGCTTTGAGAATCGCAAAGAAACTGAATAGCGATTATGAGTACACAGCGGAGAAACTATTTTATAATTCACATCAAGAATTGATGTCTAGGGAAAGAATTTTTAAAACCAAATGGGCAAACTTTGTTGAAAGAGCAAAGTCTTTAGACTTTAATAAGTTGACTAATTATTTTAAATATTCAAAGGGAACTGGAAAAGTTTATGCTTTGGAGTATAGAAATGTAGATTTTTCTATTTCCGCATCTTTATGGTGCCCAGATAAAAAGGATAAATGTCCTGAAGAATTTGTTAGCTTGATAGATGAGATTTTTGAATATGCAGCAAGTCTACCTGAAAATTGTATTAGTTTTGGATCGTTCCGAATGGTAGGTGTTCCTGTAAAAACACAGAAAGAAGTAAACGAATCTCGAAAGAAAACTGATTTACCAAAATATACAGTAGAAGGGTATTCCGATGAGGATATAGATAGAATGTTAAGAACGTAACACTTTTAGATACAAAGTGTTAGGGATTGTAGGGGCGCGAAGCGTTCTTGCGAAGCAAGAATGAAGGCGAAAGCCGGAACCCCGAAAAGCCCGACCCGAACGTAGTGAGGGAAACACTCGAAAAAAACAAAAGGAGCGTACAATGTCAGAGAGTCAGAACATCGAATACAAGGAATCCTGGCGGGATGAGTATCTCAAGTGGATCTGCGGGTTTGCTAATGCGCAGGGCGGGACTATTTTTATTGGCATTGATGACTCTGGAAATGTTGTGGGCGTAAAGGATAGCAAAAAGCTGATGGAAGATATTCCGAACAAGATTCAGGCGGGGCTTGGGATTGTTGCGGATGTTAATAAGAAATCTAAGGGCGGACTGGATTATATTGAGATTGTTGTTCAGCCGAGCAATTTTCCTGTGAGCTATCATGGGGAGTTTCATTATAGGAGCGGTTCTACTAAGCAGCAGCTTACGGGTATTGCGCTTACGGAATTTCTTACTCGGAAAACTGGACTGCGCTGGGAAGATGTTACGGTTGATAATATTGGTGTTGATGACCTTGATGCTGAAAGTTTTAAGATTTTCCGTCGTGAGGCTTTGCGCAGTAACAGGATGAGACCGGAAGATCTTGAGATTTCTAATGAAGAGCTTTTGAAAAAACTTCATCTGATGTCTGACGGTAAATTAAAGCGTTCTGCGATTCTGCTTTTTTATAATGACCCGAGTATTCTTCAGAATGGTAGTTATGTAAAAATCGGTAAGTTTGGCCTGGGCGCGGACTTGCAGTATCAGGATACTATTGAGCAGTCTCTTATTCAGATTGCGGACAAGGTGATTGATTTGATTTACCTTAAGTATCTTAAAGCTAAGATTACTTATGTGCATGACAGGCGTGTGGAAACGTATCCTTTTGCGCGCGATGCGATTCGTGAGGCTGTGTATAATGCGCTTGTTCATAATGTTTATATG
>JAGCTZ010000111.1 GCA_017963165.1 Treponema sp. | reverse complement strand
TGAAATTCCCAGCCACGGTAAATAAAGGTGTGCGAATGCTGGGCTGCAGAAATTGCGTTCATCATAACTGCGTAGTCACCGCTTGTAGGATTTTTCATTCCAACCGGAACTTCAATTCCACTTGCTGTAAGACGGTGCTGCTGATCTTCTACCGAACGGGCCCCAACTGCAACGTATCCAAGCAGATCGTCCAGATACTGATAATTTTCTGGATATAACATTTCGTCTGCAAAAATAAAACCAGTTTCTTCTACGGCTCGCATATGCATGTGACGGCAGGCAACAATTCCCTTGTATAAATCTGGCTTGGCATTAGGGTCCGGCTGATGAAGCATTCCCTTATAGCCTGCTCCTGTTGTACGGGGCTTGTTTGTGTAAATACGAGGCACCATCAAAATCTTGTCGCGCACCTTTTCCTGTACTGGCACAAGACGGTTCATATACTCAAGCACTGCATCTTCGTTATCTGCAGAGCATGGACCTATTATCAAAAGCAGACGGTTCAAACGACCTTCAAAAACAGCCTTAAGCTCTGCGCGTTTTTCTTCTACAACTTTTCCAATTTTTCCGGATACAGGATATTGTTCCTTTACTTCTGCCGGAATTGCAAGTCTGCGTTCAAATTCCATATTCATATTTAGAATCTCCCTAAAACCTTTAATTTATCGCAACGATATTTCATTTCCAAAATCATCTGATTCCATTCTACGGTACCGTATTCGCCTTCGGCTTCTATATAAAAATAATAGCTCCAGGCAAGACCTTTAAGCGGACGGCTGCGGATTACACTCATATTAAAACCAAACTCACCAAGCTTGTTCAAAACCTTTACAAGAGCGCCTGCTTCATTTTTTACAGTAAACATGATGACAACAGTTTTTTCATTCTGAGAAAATCTTTTTTTTCCATCACGGGATAAAATTGCAAAGCGTGTTGAATTATCTTGTTTTTCATTTATGCCTTCTGCAAGAATTGTAAGCCCATAAAGCTCTGCTGTTTCCTTACTTGCAATTGCCGCAACTGATTTATCATTCTGCTCGGCCACCTGTTTAGCAGCGCGTGCTGTATTTACTGCTTCGACAGTCTCCAGATTATGTTCGCGTAAAAAATCTGCACACTGTTCCAGCGCCTGTGGATGACTGATTACCTGTTTTATATCAGATAGGCTTGTTCCAGGCACACCCAAAAGATTTTGCTGAACATTGAGGGTATATACTCCATTCAGAAAAAGATTTCCCTGAAACATCAAATCGTTTACCTGTGCAACTTCTCCGGCATAACTGTTTTCTATAGGAAGCACAGCGTAATCACATTCACTGTTCTGAACTGCTTCGTATGCAGACCTAAAATCGCTAAAGGCGACAAGCTCATCTTCCGGGAAGATTCTCTTAGCCGCAATATAAGCAAAAGCACCTTTTATTCCACTGTATGCAATTTTCATAAACACCTCATAAGATTGTCGGGTCGAGCCCGACAATGACAAATTAATAAAAAAAGCGGTTCCACCCGGAAGGATAGAACCGCTTTTTCTATAAGCTGAATTTTCTACATTCTATTCATTCCGAACTGTTTGACCTTTGGTAAAAAAACTAAAGGCAAAAAACGAGAAGAATACAAATGCAAAAAAGATATTTCCAAAAATCATTAAGTTAAATTTATAGAATTTTTATGTTTCTGTCAATAGATACAAAAACTTATGTGTAAAACCTATCCCAGGGCGACGTCCAGAATCATCATTAGGGCAAAGCCTATCATAAAAGCTATGGTGCCCCAGTTGGAATGGTCGCCTTCTGCCATTTCGGGAACGAGCTCTTCAATGACTACGTAAATCATGGCGCCGGCGGCAAAGCTTAAGAAGTATGGGAGAACGGGCATGACAAGACTTGCAAGAAGGATTGTGACAAGACCTGCAACCGGCTCAACTACTCCTGAAAGAACACCGTACCAGCAGGCCTTGCCTTTTGAAAGTCCTTTTGAATGAAGCGGCATGGAAATAATTGCGCCTTCCGGAAAGTTCTGGATTGCAATTCCGAGCGCAAGGGAAAGAGCGCCTGCTTCTGTAATTTGTGCGGAACCGCTGGCCCAGCCCGCATACAAAATACCAACAGCCATTCCTTCGGGAATATTATGAAGGGTAACGGCAAGCACCATCATTGTTGTTTTCTGGAGATTCGTTTTTGGACCTTCCTCTGATTCATCAAGATGCATGTGGGGAACGGTTTTGTCCAGCATCAAAAGAAAAAGCATGCCAAAACAAAAACCAACTGCGGCAGGAACGAAGGCAAGTCTACCCTTATCTGCCGACATTTCCATGGAAGGAATAAGAAGGCTCCACACCGAAGCTGCAATCATAACTCCAGCCGCAAAGCCCGAAAGTATTTTTTGAATGCGCGCGTCCAGCTC
>JAGCTZ010000110.1 GCA_017963165.1 Treponema sp. | reverse complement strand
GAAGTTTTCTTATCTAAAGCCTTTATTTGTAAAATTCTTGCATTCATAATATAACCTATAAGTTATTATCTTTTGTATACTATATTATCTTTCGGTTAATATTACAACAAATATTTATAATCTTTATGTTATAACGACAATGAAAATCAATAACACAAAGATTATATTTATTGCCCTTTTGTTACAACCCTTATTTTGAGCGCACAACCCGAAAACCAAGATGGACGTCGCTGTAGTCTGGATTGTCGGAGTTCCGACAAGAAACGGCACAGTTATCATCATTATTGTTCCAAGAACCGCCACGATTGACGCGGTTGTTGCCAGACGAAGCACCGAATCTACCATTTTTTATTAGAACCGCCCTTAAAAAAACACTACCAAGTTTTTTATTTAACGGATGTTTTTCGCCGCCCTTAGTCGGCGCTTAAAACATCCGTTTTTTTATTTTTTTGAACTGGAACGAACAACCCGAAAACCAAGGACGCTGTTACTGGAACCGGGATTATTATTGTAGTACCAGATGGAAACGGCACAGGAATCACCATTATCGTACCAAGAACCGCCACGAACGACGCGGCTGTAGCCAGACAAAGCACCGAATGGGTCGGTTTCATTCCTGCTTGGGTAATTTCCATACCAATCATTGCACCATTCCCATACATTTCCACTCATATCATAAATTCCGAGTTCGTTCGGTTCTTTTTGACCTACATCATTTGTTTGCTTTTCTGAATTATAATTATACCAACCAACTTCATCTAAATCATCGCTGCCTGAATATTTATAGCCTTTGCTGTTGTTTCCACCGCGGGCTGCAAATTCCCATTCGGCTTCGGTCGGAAGGCGGTAGCCGTTTGCTCTAAAATTACATCTTATTGACTCACCGCTTCCGCTATAACAGGATGTAAGTCCATCCTTTTTGCTCAACTTATTGCAGAATTTAACAGCATCATACCAGCTCACTTGTTCGACAGGTCGATTTTCGCCTTTACATTCGCTCGGATTTTCGCCCATTATACTTTGGTATAACTTTTGCGTTACAGGATATTTTCCAATTTCAAAGCTGCTTACCGTTATGTCCCAACCTTCTCTCTCAAAAGTGCCACCGTCAACATCAACCATATCAACAGATGTCTTGACAGTAGAGGTTTTGCCTGTGGGTGCTTTTTTAGAAGTAACCGAACGTCTTTCCTCTTGCACAAATTGGGTCAGTTTGTTGTTTTCATCAGAATATCGGGCACGTACTTTTTCCAGATTAATATTTGCATTTTCAAGTTCTTCTCTGGCACTCTTGATGGCAGATATTAAAACATCGCAATACTTTTGTTCTGCAAAAAGATTAGCTTTAAAAGGTTCAGACTGTTCTTTTTCAAAATTATCTAATTTCTTTATCTCTTCTGAAATTGAATTTGAGATTGTTCTATATTCTTCAGCAGCTTTTTGAGTACGTAAATCAAGTAAATCTTTGGTTTCAAAGACTTTCGGGTCTTTCTTTTGTTGCTTACCAGAACCTACATAAAACTGCTCATTTATGTATTCATCAAAATCAGCAATCTGATTATTAATGTCATCTATTGCAGTACTTGCGTTTATTCCGTTCTGTTTGAGAATCTTTTCGACAATGCTATCAACTTCATCATGCTGCTTGTCGGTGTTCCAGATTGCATACTCAATCAGAGAACAGTCCATCAAATCTACAGCATCGCGGCCGTTCAAGAACGCGCTTGTCTTAAGAATATGCACTATTTTCTTCCAACGGCGGTCTGAAACATAATAAGCTTCGCCGTCTTTGTGGTTTTCATCTTTATTGAGCAGTGCAAGTTCTTTTCTTATGGCAGAAATCACTTCTTTTGCTTCATCGCTCAGCGTAACTTTGTTGATTTCTGCCTGCCAGCTTGCCATATCATCAATTTTAAGCAAAGATTTAGCCTGTTCCGCAGTCGGGGCAAAATCCTTGTTTCCGTCATCAACAACTTTGAAAAAATCGTTTTCTTTCTCAACCGGGTTTACGAACACGCGCAGAACGAACCTGTCCCACAAAGCTTCAAGTCCGCGGTTCTTTTCGGGCAGTTCGTTACTAGCCGCCGCAAGCGATACAAGCGGTACATCCTCAACCTTGCTTCCGTTGTGGAATTTCTTTTCGTTTATAATCGTGAGCAGCGTGTTCAAGATTGCTGGGCCGCTCTTCCAGATTTCATCAAGAAAGGCAACGTTTGCACTCGGCAGATAGCCTTTTGTCTGGCGTTCGTAACGGCTCGGCTTTTCATTGAGCGCAGAAAGGTCAATCGGGCCGCAGATTTCATCCGGTGTAGAAAATTCGTTCATCAGATATTCAAAATAGCAGCCGTCCTCTGTGGTGAACTTAAGTTTGCCGTCTTCGCCTTTTTTATAAAAATCGCTGAATGCGGCTGCAATGCGGCGGCTTATCATACTTTTTGCTGTTCCGGGCGGTCCCATAAAGAAAATGCTTTCGTTAGCAACGACACTTAAAAGCGCAAGCCTCACAGCTTCTTCTTTGCCGTAAAGATTCTGGTTTAGATAAGAAAGAAGTGTTTTGATTTTTGCACTAATTTCGTCTTTTGTCATTTTGTTTCCTCTATTATACCTTCAATAATATATTATCATCTAAAAATTATAAAGTTGACAGTTTTTGAGAAGATTTTTTATGTTTTAAATGAAAATTCTTATAGATTTTCGTATCTTTTCAGTACAGCATAGAACTGCTTATTATAGAAGAATCAATTACAGGCGCAGGCAAACTCAGATTTCTTCAAGAGTTCCTTCTGCTTCTTCATCATCTGGCAGAACGCTTTCTTCGCCATCTTCATCAAGAGAAATTGCATCAAAATCTTCTTTCTGCTCTTCTGGAATTACAGAATAGACATACATCGATACAATCTGCCGCGTAAGCTCGTCTACGCCAGAAGCCTGAAAATGAAGCCTTGACTGGTTGATTTTCTGGTTGAATTCTACGCTTCTTACAGCTCCGCTCATTACG
>JAGCTZ010000109.1 GCA_017963165.1 Treponema sp. | reverse complement strand
TATCTAAACTAAGCATTTCTCTTTCTGCATAGTCTTTGGCTTCTTCCAATGAAGTAAAGCTTTTCCATGCGGCCATATCTAAAGTTCCACAGTCCAAATAGACCTCTACTTTATACATGCCATCTTCAAACATAATATAAGTAAAACATGCTCCATGACATCTTGAAAGAATCTGATTTTTCCAACGATGGTCTTCATGCCAGACATCTTGAACTCGTAAGTTTTCTAAGAAATCATCAAATTCTTTCTTTTCCCTTTTGTAATCTTCTATGGCTACTATGATTTTTTTTGCGTCGCAATTATATAAATCAGCACCGCTAAAAGGATTCATTTCTACAAGATATAAAGAACCGTTGCTTATGCAAACATCAATAACATAAGCTGTAATGAAAAATGAATTATTTTCATCTGCTATTTTTTGAGCAAAATCAAAAGCGGGTTCTTTTTCTTCTGGAGCGATGGTTCTGCCGCCTTTACGGCCATCTGCAATATATTCACAACCAGTTACAATTTTTTGATTTACACATATAAAGCGATATTCTTTTTCAATTGGTTTAACAGGAGCAAGAATAATTGGCAGATTTATGTCTTCATGGTAAAAGCCATAGTCAAAGTGTGCAGAGGTAAGATTTTTTGAAGGAATAACTCTGCCGCTAAATTCTTTAAGAGGACTGTCTGGACGTGCAAAGATTTTATCTGATTTCAACTGTTCTAGAATCGCAGGATTATTTAGTACTTCAGAAATAGTTGTAAAAATAACTTCTTTGTTCAACATGTAGTTTGTAAAAGTATCAAAAGTAAAGGAATACGAAAAAAATTCTTTACTATATAATAAAGCAGGATTGTAAGGATGTTTATTCCAAAGTCTATCAAGATTTTCTAGACTGCCGTGAAAAATAAAATCTTGTGGAAAAGATTTATATTCTTCTGTATTCCAGAAATTATCATCCCAGAGAATTATATCCTTTTTTAAGTCTTTTAATGCTGGAAGCAAGATATCTCCACCAGCAAAAGCATCATTTTCGATTATCCAAGTCATAAATGTATTACCTCTCTAATATTTGTTTTTCCACATCAGCCAGCGTCATTCCCTTCTTATGCACAAAAGCCGGTGATTGAACAAAAGAGGCAACTTTGGCGCGGAATTGTTCATCGGCATAGGTGCGGTTTATCAAATCGGAGTTTTCAAGCGGAAAGTCCATTGTCCAATATTTCATGTTTCCGATTACAAGAACACGGTAATCACGCTTGCCGAAGCGTTCCGTATAACCTGCGTCTTGAATCAAGTGTGCAAAATCAACCATCTGCTTCTTAATTTCCGGCTGCCAAGTCAGGCACGTATACTCATGAGGGCAGGTTGGATATGTCTTGGCATATTGCCAACGGAGAGAAGAAAGAAATGTTTCTGCTTGTCCTAATGTCATTATCAGTCCTCTGTTTCCTTTTGCGCTATAAAACTGCCTTCTTTTTCAACAATTACTGTAAACATATAAGCCTCCAATAAATAATTCTTCTATATCAGCTTTAAGCTTCTGAAAGTTTGCTGTCTTTTCTCCAAACTCGTTCATGTAGAGTTTTCTGTTTAATTCAATCATGATTGAGCCGACATTTTTGTTTTTCTCATAATGCTTTAATGGAACTATTGTGCCCTCGAATGGGGAATTGATTTTGACTTTATATCTTTTAGCTTCAAAGTATGCTTTAAGACATGAAGTTAGCCTTTCCTCTGTGTGAAAATCATCAACTCCGATACAGATATCTGGTCTTTCGGTTTTGTCCTTTTCATGTGGCAGTGGATAAGGATTAAAAGAGTGGCAGTCGATAATCAATGCTTTGCCACATTCTTTTAATTTCTCATCAACGAGATTTTCAAATTTCTGATGATGGGCATCATAGTATTTTGTTAGTATTTCTTCTTTTTCTTCAGAAGCTAGTTTTCTGTACTCAATATTATCATGAGTTTTGGTATAAACTACACCCATTCCTTTTTGAGCCATTTCTTCCAGACTGTCATCCCTAAAGCGTTCAACATCGCAGAATAATCTTGAATATGGAAAAACAATTGATGTATACGGCAGACCGAAAAGTTCATCTGTGTATCGGTCTGTCATAAGAAGGAACTCTTCCTGAAGAAAGCTTGTATCATACTGATGCATTGCTTCTTCAGGAATGGTAAGAGATGAATGCGGAATGTGTAAAATGATACAGTCCTTATTCATAAATCGATCCCCTTAAACAGTAACCTTCACCACGATGTTTTTGCCTACAATGCTTGCGAGCGATGATTTGTAGACAAGCTTTTTGGGCTTGGCTTCGCGCAGCACTTTTGCGGCAAGGGCGCGGATGTGGCCGACTTTTTCAAGCCCCATGTTGCCGCTGATTTTGGCTTCAATGCTTTCAATGCTCACAAGAATTGCATTCTTGTCGTGCGGATTGTACGGTTCAGCCTGTACTGCCGTTTTGAGCGATGAATAAAAATTGTGCTTTGCCTTACGGATTTTTTCCGCATGGCTGCTCAAATCGTCAATGCTGAGATTGTCGCAAAGCCGCTCAAGAACTTGCGGTGCAGGGTCCCAGTAATAAAAGCTTGTACCGACAAGTGGAAGCGTGAATGTACGGCTTTCTGCCTTGAACCAGCGCATGAACGCCTGATCAAGACTTTCGCGTGACGGGTCAAAATCAAGCTTTTCGCGTGCGGCGTTCAGCACAAGCGGAATGTCTTCCGGCGCGATATTCTGCATTCTGCCGTAGCAGAGCGAAAAGAGAATTTCAACGCACAAGTCTTTCAGTATGAACTGTGTGAGCTGCGGAAACTTTTCAAATGTCTTTCGGCGGCGCAGGTAAAGCTCGCCAGCAAGAAGGCTGTCTTTTGAGTCAACGGCGGCAAGCAGCGCACCGGCGTGAACAAGATAATCGTAAGTTTCAATGTCAGAAACATCAACGCCGTCTGCCACGTAAACGCATGGAATCATGTTCATTTCATCTGAAATATAGGTGTAAAAGCTTGGCGAAAAATAAGTGCTTCCTGCAAAGCATTGAAAGTCGGTAACATCCGCTGCACTGCCTTCAAGCTTGCCCGCATAATCGAGCTGACCAGTCTTGCTCTTTGTAAACTCAAACCAGCGTGAACCGCACTCAATCAAAATCTGTCTTGCCATAATTTCCTCCACTAAATGCTTTTCTTTGTGAATCTATGAAAATTATAAGACAAGGGGTGTCGCAGGAATTAAAGCACCCTCTAAAAAAAGTGACAAAATTGCAAAAAAAGATTGGAATTATGTTATAATGCCTGTAGGAGAAAGGTTATGCTTACAGAAGAGGCAATGCTTATAAATGAACGTCTCAAAAATGTGATGAATCCAAAGCGCATTTATCTGTTCGGTTCATATGCAAAAAATACACAACGACCAGACAGCGATTATGACTTTTATATTGTTATGCCAGATGATGCTGGAAATGAGATTTTGCTCGGACAGAAAGCATACCGTTCGCTTCGGGGAATCCGAAAGACACCTGTAGATATTGTTGTTGGGCACGAAAGTGCATTTGAAAAACTAAAAAATCAGCCGACCCTTGAAAGAGAAGTTTTTCGCGACGGGATAGTTCTCTATGAAAAATGAAAATCTTGTAAAAAGCTGGATTGAATTTGCAGATATGGATGCAAATCTTGCCGTATTCACATTTGAGAATATGTATCCGAAGCCGCTTGAACTTATATGCTATCACTGCCAACAAGCGGCAGAAAAGATTTTAAAAGCTATGATGCTTGCCACAACTGAAACCAGCGAAATTCAAAAAACACATGACCTCGCTTTGCTTGCAGATTTTCTTGCTGAAACAATTGAAATTGATGACATGATTTACAATGCTTGTTCAGATCTTACACCTTATGGCGTGAAAGTACGATATCCAAAAGAAGTCCTTGTAGACGAACCAATGACAAAAAAAAAGCTTTAAACGATATGAAAAAAGTTATGGAATGGGCAAAAAATAAATTAAAAGAGCTTTAGCGCCAATCCACAAAAAAACTAAAGACCATATCCACGTATTTTCTACTCAAAAATTGCTTAATGTCACTTTTTAGCAAGCACGTCAACCATGTCAAAAATTACCTGCTTTTCTTCCGGCGAGAATTTGTTCATTTTTGTAATCATTGCTTTTATTTCTGGGGAAATGTTGTCTTTAGCTGATGCTTTGCGCACTGTGCCTGTCACGAGCTTTTCTACAGGTACGTTAAGCGCATCGGCAATTTTTAATGCCAAGTCGGCAGATGGGCAACTTTGTCGGGCGATTCCTTTTG
>JAGCTZ010000108.1 GCA_017963165.1 Treponema sp. | reverse complement strand
TTCGACAAATTTTTCGATTACGGGCGTGTTTGCAAATCAAACAGACAGCTTTGACAAGAGCCGCCATGTAATAAAGCTGAACGTAAACGCCGGTGCAGAACTGCGCGAAGCCGCATCAAAGGCATCTGTGCAAAAGGTTGAGACGTCTTCGACAGACCCGTATATCACAAGCGTTACAGACAAAATTTCCGGTGATTCTTCCGTGATAAAGACCGGCTCTGTTATGCAGATTACAGGCGCACGGCTGAAATTTGATGCAGCAGACGCAGAGCAGGGCGTTTTTGCAATCACGTCGGACGGCGAATTCCGCTGTGCAACCGTGATTGAGAACAAGCCCGCACGGCTTATGGTGCTTCTTTCGCCGGATGTTCCTGCCGGTGATTTTACCGTGGAGGTGCGCACAAAAGTTACAGGCTCGCGCAATTCAAGCGGCAAGACGCTTAAAAAAGGTGGTTTTAACAAAATGCTGACCGCCACCGCATAGGCAGAAAAACCGCTGCAATTTAATACAGCAGGCTGTATGACATCAATACATTCCCGTGTATCGGTGTCATACATTCTGAATGCCCGGCATCAATACATTCTTAGTGTATTACACCGATACAGCAAGCTTTATCGCATCAATACAGCAGAATGTATGGCATGGGGCAGAAAATAAAGGGTAAAGGGAGAAGTAAGGAAAAATGAATGAACTTGTTGTCTCAGAAAATAGAGATAATATTTTTGCTTTAAATCTTAGTAAAACTGCGGATTCTTTAGATAATCTTGCAGCTAATGAAGAAAAAGCTGCTGATGCTGTAGCTGCTTCACTTGATATCAAGGAAGCTGACTACCCAAAAATCAAGCAGACAGTTTCAGAATTTGTTTCTGATTATAAACATAAAGACAAAAACACCACTGATAAGCAGTTTTTGGTCAAAAAATTCAGCGGTTATCCATCTATTTGGAAAAACTCTACTGAGATGGAACAGACTGCATCAGATATAGTTGAGACTGTATATGCTTACGAACGGAATCACAAGGAACTTAACGAGCATATTGCAAAAGGAAAGAGTCGTGAAAGCTGGCTTGCCCGTAAAATTGAGCAAGGCGCAGAAGCGGCAGGAGCTGTTCAAGCAGGAATTTATGCACAGAACATCGATACTGCTATTGAAAATGCAAACGATGCGATGATGCGTACAATCCACAATATGAACGGAAGCATAAATCAAAATCCTAACCTTGATGGTTTTATTGCCGAACAGCACCATGCAAGTACATTCAATATTGACGCAGCTGTAAAAGAAAAATCGTATCATGCAGAACCTCTTGAATCTACCGGAAAGAATTCTGTGGACATCAAAATTACTGACGAACGCGGAAACATCGTGCGTAAGTACCAGTCAAAATATGGAAAAGATGCGGAAAAAACGCAGGAATATTTTGAAGGTGGCGATTATAGAGGCCAGCGCAAGCTTGTTCCCGAAGGACAGGGCAAAGATATCGAAGGTGCAAATGAAAAGATTGAATTTACTGATTATAAGTCAAAACATCCAGAAACGGTAGAATCAAAGCCACTTTCAAAGGAAGAAGCAAAAGCAAAACAGGCACAAGCTCAGAAAGAAGGCAAAATCGACGAATACACTTGGAACGATGCAAACAAAGGAGCAATTGCAAAACATATCGGAAACAAAGCTGCAATTTCTGCTCTTTTTGCAGTTGGTCTGCAAGGTGCAAGAATTGTTGGGCGGCGAATCATCAACTGGGCAACCGGAAAGGAAAATCAGAGTGTTGCAGAAGATGTAAAAGAATTTGCAGAGAGCTCAATAAAGAGCGGTGCAAGTTCCGGGCTTACAGTTGCAACTTCTGGTGCGCTTACGGTGGCGGCTCGGAGTGGCTGGCTCGGTAAACTGTTGATGAAAACTCCTGCAGGGCATATTGCAGCTGCAGCATGCGTGGGCATTGAGAACGTAAAAGTGCTGTACAAATTTGCTAAAGGCGAACTGACAGGCGAAGAAGCTCTTGACCAGGCAGGTCGGTCAACGTGCAGTGTTGTAGGTGGCCTTGCTCTTGGTGTGAAAGGTGCGACCGTGGGAGCTGCAATTGGCACTGCACTCGGACCTGTGGGAACTGTTGTCGGCGGACTTGCTGGCGGTATCGTCGGGG
Organism: Treponema sp.; assembly: GCA_017963165.1. Next base: position 3,845 of record JAGCTZ010000108.1, on the reverse strand, counting down.
GCATTGCGGGAAGCACTGTGGGCGAGGCTGTGTTTAGTGCGGGAAAAAAGATTGTCGGTGGTGTTGTTAAAGGAGTTAAGGCTGTTGCTTCTGGACTTTGTGAAGGTGCGAAAACTTTTGCAAGATCTGTAGTTGGTGGCATAAAAAGTTTATTAGGCAGGTAATGGGAGATATAAAATGAAAGCAATTAAATTCAATTTGAGTTATGGAAATGAGCGCATAAAAACACTTGCAGAATTAAAAGAAAACTGCAATGTTGATATGCTTTTAGAAACACTTAAAAACGGACTGCTTGTGCGGTGGTTAACGGCACAGGGCGAAACAGCAATTGCCGAAAAAGTTTCTGCAATAGATAAGAAAGATAACCGTTCTGCATTGAATGCACTTTTGAAAATCCTTTTTGGTACTGATTCTTCGATAATAGAACAAGCGGCAGCAGAAATTTTCACATATCGAGAAAAAGAAATAACAAGGCTTATAAATCTAAAAAATCTTGCAGACAAAGAGAATGGAATAATCTCTCAGTATCATAAGGGTTACGACGATTTAATAGAATCTTTGAAAACAAATAAAGATGATTATCCTTCTTTAAAGGCAAATATGAATATGCTTTATGCACAGTACCGCCAGTTGTTGCTCCTTGATAAAACAAGATTCTACAACACATTTAAAGATGGTTATCCGCTTGTATTGCTTGCGCTCATGGCGAATGCAACTCTCAGGGATTTCATTGAGTATGACAAAGCTGATGTATATAAGGATGTTATACCTCAGCTTGATTTAGATGATAGTTTAAGCAGGATTGAGAAGAAATTTATTAATGGTGAAGAGCCGATTTCTGCTGTCTATATAGAAAATGAAGAACAATTACAGAAGATTCAAGAAAAGTACAAAAATACTCGTGTTGGAATTATTTACAAAGCCAGTAATGGTCGGTATTACAGCAAATTTGTCAACGCAGATGAAATTCATGTTGATATGTATTATGTACCGATAGAAAAAATTTCAGTATCTCACATAAAAATTTTTAGTGGAAAGACTGATCAATATTGGAAAGACATTGAGCCGCGTGGAAAAAAATTTATGATTATCTCAATGGAAGAAGGAAACAAACTCCGTAATGCAGGTGTGAACGGTGAAGAATTGTCGGCTGACGATATCAACAAAAATTTCATCTTTACAAACGGCATTGATTATATGAGTAACAGTGATTCTGATAGACTCATTTACATGGAGGTGTAAGATGAAAGCGTCTCTGCAAAATCAACTTGCGAGTTATGTGAATTCGCTTCGCCCGATTATTTACATAAATCATTTTGACCATCACCTTGTTGATGAATTGATTTTAAGTGTTGCAAACGGCATAAAATGCTCAACATTTACCAATTCGGCTGTATTTTCAGGAAACGAGAAACTTTCTTCAACAGATGATTCCCTTGTGGCATTTCTTGAAGACAAGATTTTGTTTTTGGATGAAGCAGATGCGGAAAATCCTCGGCATATTTTTATTATCATAAAAGATGCTCATCAGTATTTTGATGAAAAAAGTTCGCTTTACAATCCAAAATGTATTTCACTTTTGAAAGAACTCGCAGAAAAAACTATGTTCGGTAATGGAGTTTATGCTACGGTTTTTTTGATTTCGCCAGTATTGGTACTTCCTCGTGAAATAGAAAAGATGATAACAGTATTTGATATTCCTTTTCCTGATTCAGATGGAGTTTCAGAAATCATTTCAGACTATGAGAAATCTTTCAATATTCAGATTGATGATGAGGTGCGCAACGAACTTGTAATTTCTTTCAAAGGGCTTACGGAATTTGAAATCCGTCAGATTTTGAATTATGCCTATCAGCAGTCAGGAATGTTTGACAAAGAGGGAATAAAACTTGTTCTCAAAGAAAAAGAGCAGATTATCAAAAAAAGTGGCATCATAGAAATCTTTACAACTAATGCAGATATCAATGATATTGGTGGGCTTGAAAATCTAAAGAATTATCTTTCAAATAAAGCCCAGATTTTTAAAAGACTTGGTGAAGCAAAAAAATTCGGCATTGATATGCCAAAAGGTATTTTGATTGTCGGAATGCCGGGCTGCGGAAAGAGTCTAACTGCGAAAGCAACTGCAAGTATTTTCAATGTTCCGCTTCTTCGCCTGGATATAGGCAAGCTCATGGGAAAATACGTAGGAGAAAGTGAGCATAATCTTTCTGCTGCAATTAAAACTGCAGAAGCTGTTTCTCCCTGTGTGCTTTGGATTGATGAACTTGAAAAGGCTTTTGCCGGTGTCGGTGGTTCTGGTGGTGGAAGTGATATCACAACAAGGCTTTTCGGTCAGTTTTTAACGTGGTTGCAGGAGAAAGAAAGTTCCGTATATGTCGTTGCTACGGCAAATAATATTTCTTCTGTGCCTCCAGAATTTTTCCGCAAAGGAAGATTTGACGAGCTGTTTTTAGTAGAATTGCCTGACGAGGAAGAACGCAGACGAATTTTTCAGATTCATCTTGCTAAGCGTGGTAAACTTTCTCAACATGTTGATGTTATTAAATTGCTTAAATTGACAAATGGCTATAGTGGCGCTGATATTGAGAGCGTAGTCAAAGAAGCGGTTGAGTCGGCTTTCTGTGAAAGTAATGAAGCCGACAGAATTGTAACTACTGAAAAAATACTGGAAATAATCAAGCATACAAAGAGTATCTCTGACACTCTCAAAGAGAAAATTGATAATTTACGAGAGGAATATAAGAAATACAATTTCAAGAATGCAAACGGTAAAGTAGAATCAGTTACAAAACCAAAGGCTGTTGTAGAAAGTTATGCGGGTAATGAAAATCTTAACCAAGGAGCGCGGTCAAATCTCTTTGGCATTGCTGTTCGGGATCTTATAATGAGAAATGTGTCTGAAGACAAGATTGTTCGTTGGACAGGTATTCCGCTTTAAACCGTACAACAGCTCTCTGTCAACATGCAGGGCAAAGCCTAAGCTTTTAGGCTGTAATGGTCTAAGATTGTTACAGCCTAAAAGTGGCTTTTCTTTAGCTGTTCATTGCTCAACTGGAACTTCCATTTGTTCAGTTTTCAATTCTTCAGCAAGCTGTTGTACAGTCTCAATGGGTAGACCTGTATATTTCGCAACTGTTGCTTCTGGCAAATTATCTATTAGCATGTTTCGTGCTGTTTCAAGCTTAGCTTCTGTTCTTTCTTCGATTGCAAATTCTTCCATAATTTTGCTCATACGTCTAACTCCTTTGTCGTCTTGCTTATAATACCGTGTCTTTTCGGCGAGGATTTTGCTTTTCATTTCGTCTGGGTTTTCACATGCAAAGTCGTGCATTAAATCGCCGATAGGGTCGTTGCCGTCGTATTCACCGTTCACATAGATTATATGCGATTCATCTTGAAAAGTCATGTTATTTTCTTTGATTATGCGGTCAATGTGATAGAGTGGCAGACTGCACTTGAAAATGTCATGTTCCGTGATGAAAATCACAAAAGTTTCGGTGTTTCGCCTTGAGTCTTATTTACAGTTTTAGCTTTATCTAGCGAAACGACCAAGTTTTGCTACGCAAAACTTGAAGAATGATACGTTAAGCTTTTGTCAGTTTTCACGAAGTGGAAACTGACAGGGTTCGCCAATTGGGCTTCATTTACGGTTTTTCCAAATCGCGAACCCGATATTCCGTAGCTTCTTTGTCGTCTTCAAAGACCTTCGACATAAAGTCGTCGTCAAAGAGGCAGAACTTTGCAATTTTTTCGCGCAGAAGCTTCTGCCGTTTTTCTTTATCTGTAGAGTACTTCATATAAGTAATATCAAAAAAATATTTATTTTTTTGTACTTTTCTGGG
>JAGCTZ010000008.1 GCA_017963165.1 Treponema sp. | reverse complement strand
TTATTTTGAAAAACATATATTATCGTTGTTCCGACTTTTAAAGAAACTCTTGTTCACCGGCATAATATGCTGCATCCGGCTCAGACAGGTGTCTATCAGGAAGGAATAAGCTGCATTAAAGAGGATGATGTAAATCTCTGGTTTTATACTAAAAATGGTGTGACCATTGCAATTGATGCTGGACATCTTGTTTTTAAGGGAATTGAGGAGGAGTTTAAGAAAATCGGGATAGATCCGCTTGCGATAAAAACTCTATTGCTTACACATTCTGATGTTGACCACGTTGGTGGAGTAGACCAGACTAACAAAAAATATCTTTATCCGAATGCACAGGTTTATATTGGAAAGGGTGAGGAAAATTATTTTGACGGGCGCGTCTGCCGTATGATAAAAATGGGAATTCCTTTGATGAATCCGGCAAGGCTCCGCGATGGTTATAAAACAGTAAGCGACGGAGAGGTCTTTAATATCGATGGAATAAAGATTGAAGTATTTGAAGTGATGGGACACACTGTTGGGCACGTCTGCTACATTATTGACGACAAAATTTTGTTCAGCGGGGACTGTCTTGCAGTAAATGAAAACGGCGGCTACAGTCTCTTTGAGTTTTTTACACAGAATCCGGCATTAAATAAAAAGTCTCTTGTAAGGCTCCGCGACAAAATTACAGGCTCCGGTGTAAAGATTGTCTGCACCGGTCACAGCGGAATCAGAACTGATATGTCTAAGCTTTTTGCTCATATTGATGAATCTGCCGTAAGTAAGCCCGGAAAGCCTTTTGATACTACTGCACCGAAGAGTATTCGTTTTTAGAAACAGCCGATTGTTGACCAGTGGAATAAAAAGACTTATACTTTGTTAGTATAAGCTAACTTATAGAATTGAAAATGAACAATCAGATTATCGTTCCAAATGTTTATAATTCTTCTCCGGATGAATTCTTTGATGGCAGCGCCTATCTTCCAAAAGAGATAGGCGACCTGAAGCTGCTCCGAAAGGAATGCCGTAATCAGATTGTTTATTACGACTGGAACTTAAGTTTTAAGGATAAAACTTTTGCCAGCCGTCCAGACAATTTCGGGAAAGATGAAATTCAGATTATCTTCAACATAAATCAAAAAATCGACTGGCAGGTAGACAGTGCCCACGAAAGTGTAAACATGCTGCCGGGTGAAGTCTGTATTTTCAGAAACAAGAATTATGCAACTTCCATGAATTATGAGGGAGACAAAAACTTTCAGTTCAAAAGCCTTCAGATGACAACTGATTTTTTTGAAACACTTCTTTCCCGCTATTTTGATTCAGATAAAATCGAAATGGGCAAATCACTTTTTCTGACCCATGTAACAAAAACTGCCATAACAGCAGACATGTACAAAGTTCTTTCAGAAATTGACGGGGCCGAAAAGTATCAGGAGTTCAAGGGTGTTTACGTTGAAGCTAAACTGATTGAACTTATAGCCCTTGTCCTTCACGGAATCTTTTATAATAAAACTGCAATGATTGAGCGGGAAAAACGCAAGCTCGAAGGAAATCAGACTGACCTCGCTCAGCTTGAAGCCCTGCGCCGCCGCATTCAGTTTAATCCTGCAGACCAGTATAAAATTTCTGAGCTTGCAAAAAATCTTTCCATGAGCGAAAGCAAGCTTGCCCGCCTCTTCTTTTCTGCTTACGGCACTTCAATTCACCGCTACATTCAGGACCAGAGACTCGAAAAAGCCGCAGCACTCATCGCAGGCAAAAGCATGAACGTTTCTGAGGCAGCCCTACACTGCGGCTACAGCAACATGAGCTGGTTTTCAAAGGCCTTCAAGGAAAAGTTCGGCGTGTCTCCAAAAAAGTTTTCACAAGTCCGATAGAAATCCCGAAAACTGTTAGTTTTTGACGGTTTTTTAGTGGAAAACGATAATCAGAATATTTTATACTTTTAGGGTAGTTAGCAATAACTAACAAAATACCCTGCAAAAAAAGGAGTATAAAATGTTAAAATCGGTTTCGCCGTATATCGGAAAGTATAAAAAATATACGGTTGCAGCATCTTTTCTTACCACGCTTGGAATTATCGCAAACGTGGTTCCATATTTATTTTTGTATCAGTTGATTGTTCCTCTTACGCAAGGGCAGCTGCCGGATTTTAAATTTATAATAAGTCGTGTTCTTATGATTTTTGCCTGCGAACTGATTTATGCAGTTTCCTACAGCTCTGGACTCGCCTGCTCTCATGTCAGTGCCTACAACACGCTTAAAAATATCCGCATCTCGCTCAAGTCCAGGCTCGAAAATCAACCTCTTGGAAATATCAAAGAAATTGGTACCGGTCAGATTAAACGCGTGTTCACAGACGACATCGATCAGATAGAACTCCTTCTTGCCCACGCCATTCCTGAAGGCATTGCAAATCTTCTTGTTCCAATCACAGTAATCCTTGCAATGTTTATTGTGGACTGGCGGCTTGCGCTTTTGACTCTTGCTGTAATTCCTATTGGAGTTTTTGCAATGAGCATGATGATGAAAGCAGGAACTTCCAAAATGGGCGCCTATTATGAATCTGCAAAAAAGATGAACAATACAATCATCGAATATGTAAACGGAATGGAAGCAATTAAGGTTTTCAATAAGGATGGAGATTCTTTCCGCCGCTTTGGAGATGCAGTTAAAGGCTACCGCGATTTCACTCTTGACTGGTATAAGGTCTGCTGGCCGTGGATGGCAATTTACAACAGCACGATTCCATGTCTTGCACTTTTCACTCTGCCGATTGGCGGTATTCTTGTTCTGAACGGAACAATCAATTTGAGCCAGCTTATTCTTGTGGTGTGTATGTCTTTTGCCGTTGGTCCTGCAATTCTTCGCGCCCTTTCTTTCGGTGGAAAGATTCCTCAGCTCAATTACAAAATTACCGAGCTCGAAAAGATGATGAATGGGGATGCAATTAAGCAGGGCACTCATAACTTCGAAGGCAAGAATTATGACATAGAATTTAATAATGTTCGTTTCTCTTATAAAAAGAAAATATCACACGGATTGGAAACGTCTAACGACGTTTCTGATTCAAATAATAAAAATGATTTTGCGTTAGCAAAATCGAATCCGTGTGACAATGAGGTCCTCCATGGCATAAACCTCTCCCTCAAACAGGGAACGACAACTGCCCTTATCGGTGAATCCGGCAGCGGTAAGTCCACCCTTGCAAAGCTGCTCGTTCACTTTTATGACCTGGACAGTGGCAGCATAAAAATCGGCGGACAGGATATTACAGATATGTCTATCGAGGCTCTGAATAATCAGATTTCCTATGTGGCACAGGAACAGTTCCTTTTTAATACAAGTCTTTACGAAAACATTTTGATAGGACGACCGACAGCTACCCGTGAAGAAGTTTTGGATGCAGCGCATCGTGCCCAGTGCGATGAGTTTCTTGCCCGCTTCCCAAAGGGAATCGATACAATGGCCGGCGACAGCGGTAAACAGCTTTCCGGTGGTGAACGCCAGCGAATCTCTCTTGCCCGCGCAATTTTGAAAAACGCTCCGGTAATTGTGTTAGACGAAGCTACCGCCTTTATGGATCCGGAAAACGAAGAAAAGATGAACGCTGCAATTGCAGAAATCATCAAGGATAAAACTGTCGTTGTAATTGCACACAGACTTTCTTCGATTAAGAAGGCGGACAAGATCTGCGTACTTAAATCCGGTAACATAATTGCAGAAGGTACGCACGACGAATTAATGAAAAAGTGCGAAGAGTTCCAGAAACTCTGGAAGGCATCTACGGCTGCTGCAGAGTGGAAGATTTAATTTACTCGTCATTGCGAGCGCAGCGAAGCAATCCATAATATAGATTGCCACGTCGCCCTTCGGGCTCCTCGCAATGACGTCAGAAAAATGGAGACTAAAATGAAAAAACAAAATAAATCTATGATTGCGATGATGCACAGGCTTGTGGGCTCGTGCGGAAAATACAAGGCTTCTATCCGGGCTGCATACATTCCGGGATTCTTAAAGGGAATGTGTATGAAAGCTCCGATGATGGTTTCGTTTCTGATGGTAACTGGTTTTATGGCCGGTACGATGACAAAAAAGAACTGCCTGATTTACGGGGCTGTCCTGCTCGGCTGTGTAATTCTTCAAGCTGTTCTGCAGAATATTTCGGACCGCTTGCAGTCGGCTGCGGGCTTTAAGGTTTTTGCAGAAAAACGTATGCAGCTTGGTGACCATTTCAGAAAACTTTCGATGGGATATTTTTCGGATGGAAATATCGGTAAGGTAAGCTCTGTACTTGCAACTGACATGAACTTTATCGAAGAGAACTGTATGATGGTTCTGGAAGAGCTGGCCGGCTTTTTAATTGCACAGGCTCTTATGATTGGCTTTATGTTTTATCTGGGCTGGCAGCTCGGGCTTGTAGCAGTCGCCGGTCTTGCGCTCAACATTCTTATAGGAAATCTTACAACAAGAAAATCAATCAGTCATTCAATCATGAAACAGGAATGCAGCGAACGCCTTACCAGCAGTGTGCTTGAATTTGCAGAAGGAATCGGAATCATCAAAACCTTTAATCTGCTTGGTGAAAAATCGAAAGAGATAAACAAAAGCTTTGAAAAAAGCTGCCAGGAAAGCATCCACTTTGAAATGGCTTATGCTCCCTGGTGGGCAGGTCTGATGATTGCTTATGGTGCAGGTACGGTGCTTGTTCTTTTTACAGCCGGTATTCTTGCGTCGAAAGGTTTAATCACAATTGAATATCTGATGGGCATGATTCTTTTCCTCTTTGATGTTTTTGCCGGAATAAAGGCCTACTATGGAAGCATCGCCCGCCTTACTGTTACCGACGCATGCCTCGATAGAATTGAAAGTGTTTTTGATGAAGCAGAAATTACAAACGAAGGTAAAGAAAGTCTGATGAATGCAGAAGAAGCGGCCCGCAAAGGACTTCCGGAAATCTCTTATCAGAATGTTAGTTTTGCCTACGGTGATAAGGAAGCGCTTCATGGAATTAATTTTGATGCACAGAAGGGCCAGATGATTGCTCTGGTCGGCCCAAGCGGCGGCGGTAAATCTACAATCGCGAATCTTCTTGCCCGCTTCTGGGATGTAAAAGACGGCAGCATCAAAATCCGCGGAACCGATATCCGCCATGTTCCGGTCGCAAATCTCATGGATAATATCTCTATGGTTTTTCAGAGAGTCTATCTTTTCCAGGATACAATCTTCAACAATATCGCCATGGGAAAAACAGATGCCAGCCGCGAAGAAGTTATTGAAGTTGCAAAGAAGGCCCGCTGTTATGATTTTATTATGAAACTTCCGAATGGCTTTGATACTGTAATTGGCGAAGGCGGAACTGACCTTAGTGGCGGCGAGCAGCAGAGAATCTCTATCGCCCGCTGTATGCTCAAGGATGCACCTATCGTAATTCTGGACGAAGCTACAGCCAGTGTAGATGCCGATAACGAACACTTTATTCAGGAAGCAATTTCTGAACTTTGTCGCGGCAAAACTCTGATTGTAATTGCACATCGTTTGAACACAATCCGCAATGCAAACCGTATCCTTGTAATTAAGGATGGA
>JAGCTZ010000107.1 GCA_017963165.1 Treponema sp. | reverse complement strand
CCACATATGACTGTATATGATAACATGGCATTCGGTCTTAAGATCCGCAAGATGGATAAGGCTGAAATTGACCGCCGTGTTCGTGAAGCTGCTAAACAGCTTGACCTTACACAGTATCTTGACAGAAAGCCAAAGGCACTTTCCGGTGGTCAGCGTCAGCGTGTTGCTGTAGGACGTGCTATCGTTCGTGAACCAAAAGTATTCTTGTTCGATGAACCGCTTTCTAACTTGGATGCTAAGCTCCGTGTAACAATGCGTTCTGAACTTGCTGGACTTCACAACAGACTCCAGGCAACAATGATCTACGTAACACACGACCAGATCGAAGCTATGACTCTTGGTACAAAGATCGTAGTTATGAAGGACGGTGTTATCCAGCAGATTGGTGCTCCACTTTACCTCTACAACTATCCAATCAACAAGTTCGTAGCAGGCTTCATCGGAACACCTCCAATGAACTTCCTTACTGTAAAGGTTTTGGAAAAGAACGGTGCAATCGTTTGTGATGAAGGTTCTTTCGAAATCAACCCTACAGAAGAACAGGCTAAGAAACTTAAGGACTGGGTAGGAAAGGAAATTACATTCGGTATCCGTCCAGAAGACTTGAAGTATGTTGAAAAGCCAGCTGCAAAAGATGATATGCAGATGAAGATTACTAACAAGGAACCACTTGGTGCTGAAACACATCTTTATCTTATCTCTAACAAGGGACAGAGCATCATCGCTAAGACAACTGCAACTGCTGAATTCCGTCTTGGAGACACAGTAAACGTTGTTCCTAACATGGAAAAGGCTAAGTTCTTCGAAATTAATCCAGATGCTGCAGAAGAAATGAACATCTGTGATACAATCGAAAAGAAGTGGTAATTTCAATTACTGAATAATCAAAAGGCATTGTCCAAAAGGCAATGCCTTTTTTGTTTTAAATGTCTTATATCTTGTCAATTCGCCGTTTTTTTATAATAATACTTTCATGACCAAAAACTCCCTTGTTTTATATAAAACTCAACCTGCTGTAATCAAAGATTTGGATGGCGATAAATATATAATTTCATACTGCAGTCAACCTGCAACTTCTACCGGAAAAAAGGCTGTTTATTCGGAGCAGAAGGTTAGGGAAAAAGATATAATCCAACTTTCTGATAACGCTGTTACTTCTCTTGAAAAGGTTCTTGCTGCTGTTTCTGATGAATCACTGATATCAAAATTTAATTCTTCTCTTTTAGAAACCTGGGAGCTTCTTATTTCCGAAGAAGAAACAGCTGCTGCGCCTTTATCATTTAAAGAGCTTGCGGATTATGCCGCCTCAGATCTGGTTTCAGATAACACCTGGGCTTTTTATGTAACTGTTTGTTCCATGCCTCAATTCTGTCAGGACGGAGAAGCTTTTAAAAATGGCACTCTTGTTTTTTCACTCCGCACACAAACGCAGATAGACGAAATTAATCAGAAAAAATACGAAAAAGAACACGAAGCAGAATTGCGTCAGGCTTTTATTGAACGTCTTAAAAGTCGTAAGCTTGACCTTCCTGCTGATTCAAAATTTATGGGCGAAGTAGAAGCTTTTGCTCTTTGTCAGACAGATAAATCAAAGGTTCTTGAACAGGCCGGAATGAGTCAAAATATCGAAAAAGCACATAAGCTTTTGATTGATACGGGCATCTGGCCTTTTACAAAAAATCCTCATCCTACACGTTTAGGCTTTAGCTTTGATTCTGCCAGAGACCAGCTTGGCTCTATGCCAGCTGAAGAACGAGAAGAAGTTCCGTGTGTCTGTTACGCAATAGATTCTCCTAATGCTGCTGACCCGGATGATGCTGTTGGCTTTGACGGAAAAAAACTGTGGGTTTGTATTGCAGATCCTGCTGCAAGTGTTGCTCCTGATTCTCAGATTGATATTGCAGCTCGTGCTCGTGGGACAACTCTTTATATTCCCGAAGGTGCAAGCCGAATGCTTTGTGAATCTTCTCTTGAAGATTATGCACTTGGTTTAAAAGAACGTGCTGCCCAGGATTCTCCTGATATAAAATCAAATGCTCTGGCTTTTTGTATAACTTTAGATAATGACTGTCAGATTGAAGAATGCGAAGTTAAAAAGGTTCGTGTTCATGTAAAAATGATTTCGTATGAAATGGCAGAACAGCAGAAGGAGTCGCCTGAATTAAAGCCTCTTTTTGAAATTGCACGTAGAAATCTTGCACGCCGTAATGCAAATAATGCTGTAACAATTCAGATGCCTGAAGTAGATATAAAGGTAGATCGCGAAACCAAAATTGTAACTGTTGCTCCCGAAGTAAAATATGAATCTAATGACATGATTCAGGAAATGATGTTACTGGCCGGTGAGGGTGCTGCAAAGTTTGCCTTTAAGAATAAAATTCCGTTTCCTTATGTAAGTCAGGAAGCTCCTGATTTTCCTGCAAAAGTTCCAGATGGCTGGGCAGGGCAGTTTGCGAAAGTAAAATGTATGCGTAAACGTTCTGTTGGAATTACACCTGCTCCTCATTCTGGACTTGGATTAAGCTTTTACAGTCAGGTTACTTCTCCGCTTCGTCGTTATGGAGATCTGGTTGCACATCAGCAGCTGCGTGCCTTTATAGACGGCCGCCGTCTTTTGGATAAAGATGAAATGCTTGAACGGATTGCTGCAGGAGATGCCGCTTCTCTTGCTGCCAGAAAGGCAAGCCGTCTTAGCGATACTCACTGGAAGCTTGTTTATCTTATGCAGAATCCTGAGCAGACATATAAGGGTGTGTGTATAGATAAGCGCGGTAACGATACGCTTTTCTTAATTACTGAACTTGATATGCAGACAACACTTAAGGGCTGCAGCAATATTAATCTTAATGATGAAGTAATGCTTAAAGCCGGTAAAATAGATGTCACCACTCAGAATGTGGATTTTGTGAAAGCAGGCGTTGCGGGCGGCGTTTGAGCCCGCAGAGGGGGTAGGGCACAACGAAGTGTGACCGAGGGGGAGACTTCCCCCATCGTATTACTATTCCCTATTTACTATTCCCTATCCACTGACTATTCATTATAATAAATCAACTTAAAAACGAGGAATATTATGATCGTAATGAAATTCGGCGGTTCGAGTGTTGCAAATGCTGACCGCATTAAACATGTAGCTTCTATTATTAAGGCTTATCAGTACAGAAGACCTGTTGTTGTTCTTTCTGCTATGGGCGATACAACTGACCATCTTTTAGAGGCAGCAGACAAAGCTGTAGAAGGCGTTGTTGATGTTGCAGGAGTTGCAAAACTTCACGAAGAAACTGCGGCAGAACTTGGAATTAATATTGATACAATTGAAGCTCTTCTTGCTGAACTTAAACAGCTGCTCACAGGTATTTCTATGCTTAAGGAAGTAAGTAAACGTTCTCGTGATTATCTTGTTTCTTTTGGCGAACGTATGTCTGTCCGTATGATGGCTGCTTATTTGAATAGTCAGGGCATTCCTGCAAAATTCCATGATGCCTGGAATATTGGTTTTATTAGCGACAGTAACTACATGGCTGCCGAACTGCTTGATGAAACCTGGACAAATATTCCTCAATATTTAAACGGTTATAAAAATGCTGCTTACGATGATATTCCTATTGTTACCGGCTTTATTGCAAAGGATGCCAAGGGTAATATTACAACCTTAGGTCGTGGTGGTTCTGACCTTACAGCAACTATGATTGGTGCTGCTATGAAGGCAGAAGAAGTTCAGACCTGGAAGGATGTTGACGGTATTCTTACAGCAGATCCTCGTGTTGTTGCCGGCGCTAAGCCTGTTCCGGAAGTTACTTACGAAGAAGCTCAGGAGCTTGCTATGTTTGGTGCTCAGGTTTTACATCCTCGTTCTATGCTTCCTGTGCGTAAAACACAGACTCCTGTTCGTGTAAAAAATTCTTATAATATTCAGAGTCCTGGTTCTCTTATTGTTGAACATCATACTGGCAAAGTTCCTCCTGTTTGTGCTATTACTTCCGTAAAACATATTACTCTTATTGATATTGTTTCTTCACGCATGCTTGGTGCTGCAGGTTTCCTTGCACATGTTTTCAACAACTTCCTCAAATGGAATATAAGTATTGATGTAATTGCAACTTCTGAAGTTTCTGTTTCTCTTACTGTAAGCTCTAAAGATAATCTTACAGGACTTGTTGAAGATCTTGAAAAAGCCAGTGAAGTTACAGTACGTACAGGAAAAGCAATTGTTACTATTATCTGCGATGCTGCTCATTCCAGTGCAATTCTTGCGGGTGGTTTTGATGCTCTTGCCGATGAAGGAATTAATGTTCAGATGATTTCTCAGGGTGCAAGCAAAGTAAACATAAGTATGATTGTTGATGAAGATGAAGCTGAACGCACTGTTCAGATTCTGCATAATGCATATTTTAGTTAAGAGGTAAAAAAAATGAAAATCGCTCTTGTTGGATACGGAAAGATGGGACACATGATCGAGCAGGCTGCAAAGAAGGCTGGTCATGAAATTGTTGTTACTATAGATGTTGCTGCTGAAGATGCAATGGTAAAAATTGAACAGGGTGATGGAGCTGCTGTTGCTCGTGCTGTAAAATCAAGCGGGGCAGAGGGAGTTATTGAATTTACTCATCCAATTGCTGTTATGAATAATATTGAAGCACTTCTTCCACTTGGACTTCCTCTTGTTGTTGGAACTACAGGCTGGAACGATAAGCACGAGTATGTTAATGACCTTGCAAAAAAGGTTGGCGGAACAATTATGTCTGCCGGAAATATGTCTATTGGTGTAAATATGTTCTACCGTATTGTAGAAGAAGCTGCAAAAATCATGTCTCAGTTTAATGATTACGATGTTGCAGTCTGGGAACTTCATCACAACCAGAAAGCTGACAGCCCAAGTGGTACTGCTCTTGAAATTGCACGTCGTGTTCAGGCTGGTTATAAGAATAAGACAGAAATTGTTACAGATGCTTTCCACGAGCGTCCGGCTGCAAATCAACTTCATGTAAGTTCAACACGCTGCGGAAATGTTCCTGGTACTCATAAGGTTTTCTTTGACGGAACTGCAGATACAATAGAAATTACACATACTGCAAGAAGTCGCGAAGGCTTTGCTGTAGGTACAGTTAACTGCCTTGAAAAGCTTGATTCTGCCCTTAAGACAGGTAAGCTTGTTAAAGGTGCTCTCTACAGCTGGGACGATTTGTTCTAATATTTTATTAATAAATCTGCATAAGGATTGCTCCTGCGCCCATAAGTGCGTTGGAGCAGATTGCAGTAATTGTAATTAAAAGCTTTTCTGTCTTTTCGCTGATTGCAAAAGGTCTTGTCTTCTGGAAAATAATTATTACTGTTCCAAACATAAACACAAGTGACGCAATAAACATTATTATTCCGAATAATCTTTTTTCATAAATCATACAAATAAAAGTTGTTATTCCAAAAATAACAGAGAATGCATATTGAATAATGCTTGAAGCATATTTTACAAATGACTGCTTTTTGATGAAAACGCTTATTACAACAAAGCCTGCAAGATAAACAATACCCGAAAGTATAAAAATCAGCTGAGAAATTCTGTATATTCTGTAAACCGAAAGTATAAGATAAATCCAGAAAGTTTGAAGCAATGCATAAAATATTTCTTCCATTGCTTTTAAGAATGTATTTTTGCTTCCTAATGTAAAAAGAATGTGAACAGAAGCCACACCAAATGAAATAGAAGAAATTGTAATTATATGATGAGCGTCGGGCAGGTAAAGTGTAAGAATAGAAATAATAAGCCCTGCAATAAAAGGAACAAAAAGTACACGGGCTGTTTTTTCGAGCGGATTAATTCCTTTGGCAAGTCCAAGAATGTATAAAATAAGGGTCACGGAGAGAAGACCCACAAATATCCACGACGTTGTATTCATATAAATATATTATAATATTATTCATAAAATAAAAAGGACATTATATAAAAAAAAATGCTCCCGCGGGGAACCTGACTTTGTCTCCGCCGAGAACGCGGAATAGAAATTATTCTACCGTGCAAACCTGCCTGCGGCAGCCTTGCACTTCCCGCGTTCAACGCTCCGCAAAGTCAGAACCCCCGCTCCGCATTTTTTTTAATAAATTCATATATTTTTGAAAAAATTATAATATTTTACTTGACATAATATTATATAGCGTATAATATTATATATAGGAGGTGCAAATACTTGGCAACTACTTTTACGGCCGGCTCTGCGCTCCTTGATGCTGTTGTGCTTTCCGTCGTGAGCATGGAAGGAACCTACGGTTATAAAATTACGCAGGATGTCCGGCAGGTTATGGACGTTTCTGAAAGCACCCTTTATCCGGTGCTGCGCCGTCTGCAGAAAGACGGACTTTTGGAGACCTATGATATGGAATTTCAGGGAAGGAATAGAAGATACTACAAAATTACTTCCAATGGAATGATTCTACTTGATAAATACCGCTCCGAATGGGTATCTTATAAGAGTGGCATAGATAAAATCCTTATGGGACAGGAATAAAGAAGGGGGATTTACAAATGACAAGAGACGAATATCTGACTGCACTTAAAAACAATATACAGTCACTTACTGTTGATGAGCAGAATGAAGCTCTTCAATATTATTCAGATTATTTTGACGATGCTAATGACGATGCAAAGGTTATGGAAGAACTTGGTTCACCGGAAGAAGTTGCAAAGGTTATCCGAGAGCGTTTTTCTAATACTCTTGTAAAAGATTCAAAAGTAAAAGAAGACGACGCAGAAGCAGGGGCAGGAGCAGGTGATTCTGGTGCTGCCGGTCGCTACGAAGCTCTTTATTATGAATTCAAAAATACAGACGTAAAGAATGTTGAATTCAGTTTTGGAGCTGCAGAGGTTGTTATGATTCCTGGAAAGAAATTTAGTGTAGAAACACGTGGTATTTCTAAACAGAATCTTCTTTGCCGTATAGACAGTGAAAAAACACTTGTTGTAAAGAATCTTAATAAGCTTTCGGGTCTAAACTTCTTTAATCACGATCGTCCAAGCAGAATTGTTCCAAGAATTTTAATTTCTGTGCCGGAAGATGCAAAGCTCGGAAGATTTAAGGCTGCAATAGGGGCTGGAAATTTTGTTACAAAGGATATATCGGTTAGTTTTGAAAAAGGAAACATAGATGTAGGTGCTGGAAACTTTGTTCTTAAGACAATCGAAGGCAGCAATCTTAATATGCGTTGCGGAATGGGTAATCTTCATATAGAAGGTACTCTTAAAGGTGTAAGCAATATAGATTGTGGAATGGGAGCAATCAAACTTGAGCTTAAGGGTAATGCCGATGATTATTCTCATGATGCAAAGGTTGGACTTGGCGATTTTAAGTTCAATGATGAAAAACGAAGCGGAGTTTGTCAGGTTTATGCAAGCAGCCGTAAGGAAAATCATTTTTCTGTAAACTGCGGTATGGGCAGCGTAAATATCATAATGAAATAAATAGGAGATGAAGAGATGAAAAAGCTTAAGAAATCAAATAATAAGGTTATATGTGGTGTTTGTGGTGGTCTTGCAGACTATCTTAACTTTGATGCAACAGTAATCAGACTGATTGTATGTCTTCTTGCAGTTTTTGGAATTGGAACCGGAATTATTATCTATATAATTGCTGCTCTTATTATGCCTCCTGCAGATACAGAAGATTTATATAACGATAACGTAGATAATCTTAAAAGCGCAAACGTTAAGGAAGAAGAAAAAACTTCCGGAGCTAAAGCAAAGGAAAAAGAGGGCGGTGATGTTCCTCATTCCGACAGCGAATTTGACTCTTATTTCAAAAAATAAATAATACAAACGGGCTGTACTGTTTTTGAGCACAGCCCGTTTTGTTAAAATTACTTAAAATTACCTAATATATACAACTTTTTTAACCCATTTTTATACTAATTTTCTTTAAAAAATTATAATTATTATTCTACCCAATTTTATAAAAGTGTGTTATTATTGTAATATTATGGCAAAACTCAAAATCAATAAAACCTTACGGAATCTTTTGATTGCGGTTGCTGCAATTATTCTGATTTTCGTATGTATCAATCTTATTCCCGAAAAGAAATTGAGCGATAAGTATGAAGGTTATGATTTAACAACATCTACGAGTGCTGTTTCTGCCGGAAAACCCTATACGGAATATCTTGCAGAGCATTCAAATGCAAAGAACCCTGATATAACAGTTCCAGTTGATATCTTTGCTTTTGATGTCGATAAATCTTCGGGCGCAAGCTTGGTTTCAAACTATCAGGGAAAAAATGTCGTCCTTACAGATGATCATTCTTCTGTAACTTGGTATGTGGATGTTCCTCAGGAAGGCTTCTACAATATTGAAATGGAATATATATGTCCACCGTCACGAAATGTTGATATAGAACGTATTCTTTACATTAATGACGAAATGCCTTTCACTGGAGCCGATGCGCTTACTTTCTCTCGACTTTGGAAAGACGGTGGTGAAATAAAATATGATAACCGTGGAAACATGATTCGTCCAAGTCAGGTGGAAACACAGGCATATCAACTTGTAAGATTCAAGAGTGATCTTGGTTATGAAGTTGAACCTTACTATTTCTATTTTAATAAGGGACGAAATTCTATTTCTATGGAAGCTATAAGTGAACCTGCTTCAATAAGCAGCCTTTCGCTTGTACCTGTTAAAAAATATGATACTTATGAACAGTATCTTGCCAAAAAGCCTGCAAACTCTGAATCAAAGGGTGTTTATATAAAAGTGCAGGGTGAAAATTCTGCAGTTCGTTCAGATCCTTCTTTGTTTGCAAGATATGACCGTTCTTCTGCCATTACAGAACCATATAGTACAAAGCAGTCAATTCTTAACTATATTGGTGGTGATTCATGGAAATCGTCAGGCCAGTGGATTGAATGGGACTTTGAAGTTCCTGAAAACGGCTGGTACACAATTTCTTTAAAAGGCCGTCAGTTCTTCCAGCGCGGTTATGTTGCCTATCGTTCTGTTTATATTGATGATGAAATTCCTATTGATGCACTTAAATCAGTAGGTTTTAAATATGATTCAGACTGGCAGTTCAAGACTCTGTCAGATGAAAATAAAACTCCATACAGGTTCTATTTTACAAAGGGTAAGCATACAATTAAACTCGAAGCTACTCTTGGCGATGTTGGTCCAATCATTAATCAGATTGAAAATGCCGTATATCGTCTGAACCTTATTTATAGAACTATTCTTGTTCTTACGGGAACAAGCCCTGATGCAGACCGCGATTATGAAATCCACAAGGTATTCCCTGATGAAGTTCAGGCAATGCTGCAGGAAAGCCGTCGTCTGTATAAAATTGTTGATGATTTTATTGCCGTAACAGGACAGAAATCAAATCAGATTTCTCCAGCAGAAAACCTTGCAGTTCAGCTCGAAAAATTCTACAAGCATCCGGATAGAATTACTAAGAACTTCCAGAACTTCAAGGATAATACAACAACTCTTGCTTCTTCTATGCTTTCTCTTACAGAAACTAAGCTTGATATAGACTATATCGTAATTCAAAGTGCTGATGACAAAATCAAGCCGGATAAGTCTAATTTCTTTAAGAATGCACGTCATGAAATTGGTTCTTTCATAAACTCATTCCTTTATGACTCTGCTGCACTCGGAAGTATTTATGGTGAAAACGAAGAGCACCTTATTGAAGTATGGATTGTTACAGGACGTGACCAGAGTCAGGTTCTTAAGAATATGATTGATGATACCTTTACTCCACAGACTGGAATAAAAATCAATGTTAAGCTTATCAGTCCTGATGCTCTACTTTCTGCCGTAGTTGCCGGCAAGGGACCTGATGTTGTAATTTCTACATATACAACACAGCCTGTAGATTATGCTTTGCGTAATGCAAACGTAAACCTTATGCGCTTTGATGATTGTGAGGAAGTTCTTACCTGGTTTAAGGAAAGTGCTTACGAGCCGTTTAAGTATGATGGCGGACTTTATGCTCTTCCAGAACAGGAATCTTTCAACCTTATGTTCTACCGCAAGGATATTCTTGAGCAGCTTGGTATTCCTGTTCCTCAGACATGGGAAGACTTTATCAACATGCTGCCTACACTTCAGTCAAATAACCTTACTGTAGGTGTTCCTTATCCAAACGTAAACGTTCTTGATATGTCTGTTCTTTACTCAATGATTTATCAGGCAGATGGAAGAATCTATAATCCTGCCGGCGATAAATCAATTGTTGATTCCGAAGCAGGCATCAGTGCATTTAAGACTTATACAAGCCTTTATAATAACTACGGAATCCCTCTTGTTTATGACTTTATGAGCCGCTTCCGTACCGGTGAAATGCCTGTTGGTATTGCAAACTATACAACTTACAATACAATCGTTGTCGGTGCACCAGAAATCCGTAACCTTTGGGATTTCACTTACATTCCTGGAACAATAAATTCTCAGGGAGAACTTGACCGTTCAAATGCTGCAAGTGGTGTTTGTACAATGATGATTAAAAACGGAATAAATCTTGATGACCTTGACCTTTCAAGTATTCCAGATCTTGTTTACAGCAGCTTCAGTGGAAAGACTTTTGAAGATGGTGTAATTCCTGGTGTAGACCAGAAGACCTGGGCTAAGGTTATGAAGAATGAAACTATTCAAAAGGATGCATGGGAGTTTATGAAGTGGTGGGTTTCTGCAGAAACTCAGGTTCGTTACGGACGAGAAATGGAAGCTATTCTTGGTGCTTCTGCCCGTTACGCAACAGCCAATGTCGAAGCTCTTAAGCAGCTTTCATGGAATTCGTCACAGATTGAAATCCTTGAAGAATCCCTTGATCAGACCTTTGGTGTTCCTGAGGTTCCTGGTAGTTACTTTACACCACGCCATATTGTAAATGCTGCACGTAAGGTTGTTAATGAAAAGGATGACCCACGAGAAACCCTCATTGACTATACACGTAAAATTAATGAGGAGCTTACTCGTAAGCGTCTGGAATTTAATCTTCCTGTAGCAAGGGATTAAAAGGAGAAAAAAATGGATAGTAAATTAAACAAATATATTGCCAGAAAAAAGTTAATGACTTCGGACATGCTGCATAATGCCCGCAAACATAGCTTCTGCTATCTGTTCCTGCTGCCTTATGCCGTTCTGTTCATTACTTTTTATGTTTTGCCAATGCTCACTTCAATTTATTTTAGTTTTACAAACTATAATATTTTGGAAAAACCTGATTTTGTAGGAATCAGAAATTATCTTAACTTGTTCCTGGAAGACGAGGTTTTTACAACAGCTGTAAAAAATACCTTTGTTATTGCCATAATTACAGGACCGGTTGGATATATCATGGCATTTATTTTTGCCTGGCTCATCAATGAGCTTCCAAACTGGATTCGTACTCTTGTAGTATTCTTCTTCTATGCTCCATCAATTTCCGGTTCTGCTTTCGTCGTATTCAAGATTCTTTTCTCTGACGATGCTAACGGCTGGATTAATGCAAAGCTTATGCACCTGAATATTACACAGAAACCAATTCTGTTCCTTACAAATCCGTATAATGTTCTTAAGGTTGTTATTCCTGTAATCTTGTGGACATCACTTGGAACAGGCTTCCTTTCGTTTGTTGCTGGTCTTAAAGGTGTTGATAAAGCTCAGTACGAAGCCGGTTATATCGACGGTATTCAGAACCGATGGCAGGAATTGTGGTTTATCACACTTCCAAATATGAAGCCAATGCTGCTTTTCGGGGCTGTAATGTCTATTACTACTGCTTTCAGCGTATGTTCAATTCCTATGCAGCTTGCCGGTTATCCTTCTGTAGACTATTGTGCACGTACAATCGTAACTCACCTGTTTGATTATGGTTTTACCCGATTTGAAATGGGATATGCTTCGGCAATTGCAACAGTTTTGTTCCTTACAATGATTCTTTGTAATAAGTTTATTCAGGCTCTTATAAATAGAGTAGGACACTAATAGGAGAGGTTGTGAATGAGTACTAAAAATATGTATAAAGACATGACCATTCATCACTATAAACACAGGAGAAAGCCTAACCGTTCTCTTGGTGGTGATATTGGTGTTTATATTTTCCTTGCTTTTTGTTCAGTCCTGATGGTCTTTCCGCTTGTTTTCTCAATTGCAAACTCGCTGAAACCTCTTGATGAAGTATTGAAGTTCCCTCCAAATCTGTTTCCACGTCACCCGACATTCGATAACTATGCAGATTTGTTTGTTACTTTAAGTCAGGGCTGGGTTCCACTTTCACGTTATATCTGGAATACGTTGTTTGTAACAATCGTAGGTACACTGGGACATGTAATTCTTGCTTCCATGGCTGCTTATGTTCTGGCAAAATACCGCTTCCCGGGTGGACAGCTGTTCTTCCGTATTGCTGTAGTTGCTTTGATGTTCAGCGGTTATGTAACAGGTATTCCTAACTACCTTATCATGTGTAAGCTTCAGATGGTTGATACATACTGGTCAATCGTTCTTCCTGCTATTGGAGGTTCTCTTGGACTCTTCCTTATGAAGCAGTTTATGGACGGTTTTCCTATGTCGCTCATCGAAGCTGCAAAAATAGATGGTGCTCGTGAACTTACAATTTTCTGGAAGCTCGTAATGCCGAACGTTCGTCCTGCCTGGCTTACAATTTCCATTTTCTCTATTCAGGGATTGTGGAATAACCAGCAGACTCAGACAATCTATACTGAAAGCAAAAAGATGCTTAGTTATGCATTGAATCAGCTTGGTCAGAACGTTATTGCACGTCAGGGACAGCAGCAGGCTGTTATAGTATTTACAATGCTCGTACCAATTGTTTTCTTTATCTTCTCTCAGAGTCAGATTATGGAAACAATGGCTTCTTCGGGACTTAAGGATTAGTGCTATGAACAGACGAAAACTTTTATTGATTGCAGCCCTTTCTGCTATTTGCGCAGGGCTTTTTGCCAAGGCCGATACATATACATATAATTACTGGGACGAAATTGAAAAGTCTCCGGATGCATATCGTGTATCGCATGTTGTTTATGCAAACGACCTTAATCTTAATGTTCCGCTTAAGAATCCTACTTCGTTGTTTGCTCATGAAAACAGTATCTATCTTTGTGATACAGATAATAACCGTATCATAGAACTGGAATATACAGAAAAAAAGACACTTGAGCTTGTAAGAATAATTGATCACGTAAACGAAAGTCCGTTCATCGAAGATAATTATTTTAAAAAGCCTCAGGACATTTTTATCTGCGAAGATGGTTCAATACTTATTGCAGATACAGAAAATGGACGTGTTCTTAAAACTGATAAGGATTTGAACGTAATTTTTGTTCTTACAGAACCTGATGATCCTACTTATGAAAAAGGAAAAGCCTTCCTTCCTAATAAGGTTGTTGCCGATCCAAAAGGCCGCGTTTATGTTCTTTCTAAAAACGTAAACAAAGGTTTCCTTAAATATGAATATGACGGAACCTTTAAGGGCTTCTTTGGTGCTTCAAAAGTAATTGTAAGCGCCGCAGACAGATTCTGGAAGAAGTTTGCAACCGAAGCTCAGAAGGCTCGTATGACCTTGTTTGTTCCTACAGAATATTCAAACTGCTTTATGGATAAAGAAGGCTTTATTTATGCAGTAACAAAGGTTTTTGACGAAGGCGACCTTAGAAACGGACGTGCAAAACCAATCCGCCGTTTGAATGCTCTTGGTGATGACATTCTTATTAATAACGGTTATGCATTCCCGATTGGTGATCTTGAATGGAGTAATGCAGCCGGTATTTCGGGAGCTTCTAAGTTTGTTGACGTAACAGTTCTTGACGACGAAATCTATATCGGCGTTGACGAAAACCGTGGACGTATTTTTGCTTATAATAATCAGGGATATCTTTTGTTTGTATTTGGAGGAAAGGGTAATATAGACGGCTTCTTCCGTACCCCGGCTTCCATTGTAAATATCGGAAAAGACTTATTTGTAACAGATTCTACAAACTCTACAATCACAGTATTTACACCTACAGATTACGGTAACCTTATTTACAGAGCTACAGAGCAGTTTGCAGTAGGTTTGTATGATGATTCTGCAGATACCTGGCAAAAGGTTCTTGAGCTTAACGGCAACTACGACCTTGCATATATTGGTCTTGGAAAATCATTCCTCCGTCAGAAAAAATACAAGGAAGCAATGGAATACTTTAAGCTTAAGAGAGACAGACTTGATTATTCAAAGGCATTTAAGTATTACCGTAAAGAATGGATAGAACAGAATTTTGCATGGCTTGCAATTGTTGTCATCGCAATAATCCTTATACCTCTCATTATTGGATGGGTAAGAAAAATTAAATGGGAGATTAGTACATTATGAGTTATATTACTAGACGTTTAAAAAAACTGACTCAGAAATCTACTTATGTACGCTTTTTTGATACGCTCAAATATTCGCTGTATGTAATAGTTCATCCGGCAGATGGATTCTGGGATTTGATTCATGCAAAGAGAGGTTCTTATTCTGCTGCAAACTTCATTGTAATTCTTACTCTTCTTACTCAGGTATGGCGATTAAGATTTACAAGTTTTGTTGTAAGAAATGTTAACTGGGAAGAAGTAAACGTTTTCGAAGAGTTTGCAACAATTCTTATTCCTCTTCTTATATTCTGTATTTGTAACTGGGCACTTACAACGCTTTTTGATGGAAAAGGTCATCTTGGTGATATTTATATGGGTTCTGCTTATGCTCTTACACCGTATCCGCTTATTCAGATTCCAATTATCATTATCAGTAACTTTGTAACACGAGATGAAGTTGCGTTCTACAATATTTTTGATAATATTTCGATTATATGGTGCGCAATGCTTATCTTTATGGCAATGATGATGATTCACCAGTACGGCTTTGCTAAAACACTGCTTTTCACAATCTTTACAGTTTTTGGAATGCTCATTTTCATATTTATCGTGCTCCTGTTCTTTAGTATGATTTCGCAGGGTGTTGCTTATTTTGTTTCTCTTGGACGAGAAATAATATTCAGGTTGAATTGACGGAGGTATAGAAATGGCAAACGAAAATGATAACGAATTGAATAAGACTCCGTCACCGGAAGCTCCTGTAACAAAGGAAAAGAAAGTGAAAGAACCTAAAGAAAAGAAGGTTAAAGCTCCAAAGGAACCTAAGGCTCCTAAGGAAGCAAAAGCCAAGAAAGCAAAAAAATCTAAATATCCTGACTGGTATATTGGACCTCCAAAACCAATGAAGGTAAAGAAATTTCAATTTCACAAACCGACACCAAAGTTCTGGGTTGGTTTTGGAATTACAATTGTTTTTCTTGGATTCATGACATATATAGTTCTGCGTCTTATTCAGGTTGGAAAGGCTGTTCAACCGCCGTTTGAATATTATGAATTTGATGCAGAAAGTCAGCCTCAGAGTTATGTCCTTGAAAATAAGAATATTAAATTTGAGCTTGATCCTGCTACAACACAGTTTACTGTAACTCAGAAGGGTACCGGTAAGGTATGGTATTCAAATCCTCCAGAGGCAAAGAATGACCCTCTTGCTCTTTCAAAAGAAAAGTATAATATGATGTCTCCTTTGCTCCTTAAGTATTCTACAGAAAATGGTAACGAAGATACGTATGATCTTTATACAAAAAGTGTTCAGCGCAGCTTCTATTCAATTTCTAAAAACGGTCAGGAAATCCGTGTAGACTATACAGTTGGAGAAATTGAACGTGAGTATATTTTCCCGCTTATTCTTTATCAGTCAGAAATTGATAAATGGCAGGAAGGTCTTTCTAAGAGCGATCAGAGAGCAATGCTCCGTGCTTACCATAAATATACTGTAAACGACTTTAAAGGCGACGAACTTGAAAGTATGCTTACTAAATATCCAAAAATGGAAGATGAGCCACTCTATCTTGTATTCGAAAACATTCAGGTGTTCTTAAAGGAACAGATGGAAGAAGTTTTTGCAAGTCAGGGTTTTACTTACGAAGATTATCTTGAAAACAAAGAGCTTTATAAAGAAACAAATATCAAGGAAGTTCCTGCTTTTAATATAAGCGTTATATACAAGCTCGACGATAAAGGCTTTACTATTGAAATTCCTTATGATGACATTTCTTACCGTCTTAAATATCCTATTATTCTTGTTTCTGTACTTCCATATTTTGGTGCAGGCGGACCAAAGGATGAAGGATATATACTTATTCCAGAAGGTGGCGGAAGTATAATCAACTTTAATAACGGAAAGACAAGACAGAATGGTTATTATGCAGACTGTTACGGCTGGGATTATGCTATGGATCGTAAGGCTGTAATTACAGAAACCCGTGCTTCTTTCCCATTGTTTGGTATTTCAAGCGGAGATTCAAGTTTCATTTCTATAATCAATTCAGGCGCAGAATATGCAGGTGTAACTGCAGAAATTGCAGGAAAGCTTGGAAGTTATAACTATGCACGCTTTGATTACAGAATGCTTCACAGCGAAGCGTATGAAGTAACAACAAGAACAACAAATTCTCAGTTCAGCTTTGAAACAAGTCTTCCAAAGGGCGAGGTAATTAAACAATCCTTTATCTTTGTAGACAGTCCTTCTTATGTAGATATGGCAAAAGAATATAGAAACATCCTTTTTGCCGGTGCAAAGAAAACTCAGAACGAAGACATTCCTCTTGCTATAGAATTGATTGGTGCAATCGAAAAGAAGCAGCAGGTATTCGGTATGCCAAAGACAATGCCTTATGCACTTACTACTTATAAGGAAACTGTAGACATTGTTAATCAGATAGAAGATATGGGCTTTAAGAATGCAAACTACAAGCTTTCTGGTTATATAAACGGCGGTATTCGTTCAAAGATGATGAATAAGGTTCGTTTTATCAGACAGCTTGGCGGCGGCTTAAACTTTAAGAAAATGATTAAGCAGCTCGAAGATTCTTCTGCAAAAATCTATCTTGATGGGGCAGTGCAAACCCAATACAGAACAGGCTTGTTCGGAGGCTTCTTCAGCTATAGGGATGCTGCAAGATTTGTAAGTGACGAGCTTTGTAAGCTTTTTGAATATTCTGATCTCTGGTTTGGAAAAGACAAAAACAGAGACGGTTATTATCTGCTTAAACAGGAATTAAGGGATAAGGCTGCTGATGTATTCACAAAGAAAGCAGTTAAGCTTGGAATTACAGGTATTTCATATAAGGATAATGGAAAAATTCTTTCTTCTGACTTTAATGACAGACATATAACAACGCGTGGAAATGCAAAACAGGCTCAAATAGATAAGATGAAAGATGCTAATGATCAGGGCCTTAGCATCATGATTAACTCTGGAAGTGATTACGCTCTCAACTATGTTGATTTCATTACAAATATGGATCTTCATGGAAATGCGTATGCAATTATCGATAAAACAGTTCCGTTCTATCAGATTGCGCTCCATGGCTACAAGAATTATGCAGGCTCTCCTGTAAACCTTGGTTATGAAAAAGACCAGATTATCCTTGAATCAGCAGAAACAGCTGCAGGTCTTTATTATACCTTTATGAATGCTTCGCCAAAGCTGCTTCAGGAAACAACATATACAGAATATTACTCAAGCCACTTTGATTCATGGAAAGGTCAGTTTGAGGATACTTACGAAAGATATAACACAGAAATGGCAAAGGTTGCTAACAGCCTGATTGTTGATCATGAATATGTTGCAGATCAGGTTACAAAGACAACCTTTGATAACGGTTATGTCGTATATGTAAACTTTGGATATAAGAGTTACAGAACACCTTCGGGAATGAATATTCCTGAACGGGATTACAGACTTTTGAAGGTGGAGGACTAGTATGAAAAAAAGAAAGGTTGGGCTTATGGGTAGACGAGCTATTTACGGCTATATGTTTATCCTGCCTTTTATAATTGGATTTATATTCTTTATGGTAAAGCCTCTTGGTCAATCCTTAAAGATGGCTTTGTCAGATGTTACTATTTCGACACAAGGCTTTTCGCTTGCATACAATCAGTTTGCTAACTTTAAGAGAGCCTTCCTTGTAGATGCAGACTTTAAACGCATGCTTGTAGAAGGCATTGGTAACATGATTTACCGCTCTATTGCAACTGTCGTATTCAGTTTCTTTGTTGCGCTCATTCTTAATCAGAATTTTAAGGGAAGAACTCTTGCCCGTTCAATCTTCTTCCTTGCAGTAATTCTTTCTTCTGGTGTTCTTGTTGGACTTGAAAATAACAACTCCCTCATGACACAGCTTAAAGATACAATCGAAGAAGCCGGTAATGCAAACTCTGTAACGCAGGTTCTGGAACGTATTCTTGTTCCGGCGGCACAGGGCTTGGGTGGTATTGGAGCTAAAACGTTCGAAAAGGTATTCCAGATAATTGACTCTATTTATGATATTGCGATGGCATCTGGTATTCAGATTATTATCTTCCTTTCTGGACTTCAGAATGTTTCTCCTAGTATGTACGAAGCAGCTCAGATGGAAGGTTGTACTGCATGGGAAAGTCTTTGTAAGATTACGGTTCCTATGGTAAGTCCTCTGCTTCCTGTATGTTGGGTATATACTATCGTCGATTTCTTCATGAAGTCAGATAATGAAATCATGACAAAAATAAACGATAACGTTCTTGCTCTTGCATACGGATTCAGTTCTGCAATGGCCTGGTCTTACTTTATTGTATGTATGATTCTTATAGGACTTTCGTCACTGCTTATTTCAAAGGTGGTATATAACTATGACTAAGAAAAATAAAAACGAATTATCAGCTGATCAGATTAAAAAGCCGACCTTCTGGGAACGAAACGAAGCGTCTGATGGTGTTCTGCTTAAGGAAACTGTCAAAAAGTATGCCATCTCTATTTTCAGAGGCATTCTTCTGTTTGGAATGTGCTTTATGATTATTCAGCCTATTCTGAATAAGTTCTCTGTAAGCTTTATGTCAGAAAAAGACTTGTATGACACAACAATTATTCTTGTGCCAAAGCATTTTTCTATAAACAACTGGAAGATTGCAACACTTCTTCTTAATTATAAGACAACTTTGTTCAATACTGTATGGGTTTCTATACTTGTATCGATTATCGAAGTTACTATGTGTAGTATAGTTGGTTACGGATTTTCAAGATTTCAGTTCCCGCTCAAAAAGTTCTGGTTCTTCTGTGTAATCCTTATCATCGTTATTCCACCGCAGACTATCTCTACGTCGTTGTTCCTGCACTTTAGATATTTTAATCTGTTTGGAAAGACGTTAAACCTGCGTGGAAATATACTGCCTTATATAATGATGTGTTTTACCTGCCAGGGACTTAAGAATGGTCTTTATATCTTTATGATAAGACAGTTTTTTATGGGATTCCCGTTTGAACTGGAAGAAGCCGCTTATGTAGACGGTTGTAGTCCTCTTTCTACATTTGTAAGAATCATGGTACCGGGAGCAAAACCAATCATTACTTCCTGCTTCTTGTTCTCATTTGTATGGCAGTGGACAGACAGCTTCTATTCAAATCTGTTCCTTGGAAAGGTGCAGCTGCTCTCAATTTCGCTTACTACAGTTGTAGATAAGTTTGGAATTTATCTTTCAAATCTGAACGGTGGTACTGTAATTGCGCCTATGGGTTATGCAAACGCAGTTCTTTCTACCGCGATGATTCTTGGTATATTCCCGATTCTTATTCTTTACGTATTCTGTCAGAGACTCTTTGTAGAAAGTCTTGCAAGTACAGGCGTTAAGATGTAACCTGCGGGGTTGCTGAGCATGTCGAAGCACATTTTGCGGGTATAAAAATTATTTTACAAATACCATATTGCGTGGTATACTAATATAAATTGTGATTTTTGCCGAAAGGCTAAATTCAATATAAAGGAGTTATTTTTATGAAAAAAATTGGAATCGTTGCAGTATCAGCAATGCTTGTATTGGCTCTTGCTGGTTGTAACAAAAAAGGCGGATCATCTGAAGCTGCAAAGAAAGCTGCTGCTGAAGGTGACTATTCAAAGCTTAAGGTAGAAAAAGACCCTGCTACAAAGAAGGCTTATGACTTTGGTGGTATGGAAGTAGCTATCTATGACTGGTGGTCAAATCCAGATGCTGCTCCTGCTAACAAATCACAGGAAGATCAGGCTAACTACCGCAAGTATCTTGAAGAAACATATAACTTCAAGTGTGTACAGAAGGATCTCCAGGCTGGATGGAACGATCACCCTGCAGAAGTAGCTAACTACTGTATCACAGGTGGTGATGATGCTCGTATCTTCATCATCGATCAGCGTTCAGCTTTGAGCGGTGCTGCTAACGGACTTTGGGCAGATATTTCTAAAGTTCCAGATATTGACTGGAACAAAACAAAGTGGAACAAGGCTGTATGTTCAGTTCTCCCAGGCTATACATTCGCTGTAGGAAAACCAGAACCACGCCAGTGTATCTTCTTCAACAAACGCGTTCTTCAGGAAAATGGTTTCGATCCAGATGAACCATACAATCTCCAGAAGGCTGGAAAATGGACATGGGCAAAATTCGAAGAAATGTGTGATGCTTTGACAAAGGATACAGACAACGATGGTATCATCGATCAGTATGCTCTTTCTGGCTTCAACTCAGAATTTGCTGCTCCTGCTATCTACTCTAACGGTGGACAGATTACAGGACGTGATTCAAACGGAAAGCTTTACCTCGATACAGGCGACAAGACAATGGAAGCTTGGAACTGGGTAAGAGATATCTTTGTTAAGTACAACAAACCTTCAGAAGAAGGTGCTAACTGGGACTACTTCAAGTCTGACTTCTTGAATGGTTTCACAGCATTCTATAACGATCAGGAATACGATGCACAGCCAAATGGTATGCTCGCTGACATGAAGGATGACTGGGGTATGGTATGTTTCCCAACTGGACCTAACGGTGATGGAAAATACTTTACTATGAACCAGGACAACATGCTCATTATTCCTGCTTACTATCCACAGGACAAAGTAAACAAGATCTTCAAGATTTATGACCTCTGGTCTGATGATGTACCAGGATACGATGATCCAGATGCATGGAAGGAATACTACTATGATTCATTCCGTGATTCACGCGCTGTTGATGAAACAATGCAGTACATGATGGACAACTCTAAGTCTTGGGATGCTTGGCTTATTCCTAACTTCAACTGGGCACCAATTTCATGGAGTGTTTGTGGTGGTGCAGATCCACAGGAAACAATCGAATCTATGAGAAACGAGCTCCAGGCTGCTCTTGATGATATCAACAAATAATTTGTTATAATCAAGGCACTTACAAAGGCGGATATCATTCGTGATATCTGCCTTTTTTATTTAACAAGGCTTTGTTGTTATAATGTATAATTGAAAATCCTATCCTTTTGTTATATACTTTTTAATATGTCTACACACGGAACAATAACAAAAGACAATCATGCAGCTTTGTGGCACGGCAGATTTAAGGAAGGTCCTGATGCTGCAGCTGTAAAATTTGAAACTTCGATAAAAGATGATATGCGCATGGCAATGGTCGATATAGAAGGAAGTATTGCTCATGCTAAAATGCTTTCAAAACAGAAACTTATTTCAAAAGAAGAAGAAAAGCTTATAAAAGAAGGACTTCTTTCAATAAAATCTGATCTGCTAAGCGGAAAAGATAAAAATGGAAAACCTTTTACAGTCGATTTATCTGCAGAAGATATTCATTCATTTATAGAAGCCACTTTAACAGATAGAATAGGCGAGGCTGGAAAAAAAGTTCATACAGGTCGCAGCCGAAATGATCAGATTGCGCTTGATGAACGTCTTTATCTTAAGCATCAGATTAATTGTCTTAAAAAGGAGCTTGTCCTTCTTATAAAGACACTTGTTTCAATCGCTTCAAAAAATAAAGAAACTTTAATTCCTGGTTTTACTCATATGCAGCACGCCCAGCCGGTAACTCTTGCACAGCATGTTTGTGCATGGGCCTGGATGTTCTGTCGTGATGTTGAACGACTTTCTGACGCATATAAAAGGGTAGATTTTTCGCCAATTGGTTCCGGTGCTCTTGCCGGCAGCGGACTTCCTTTGAATCGTGAATATGAAGCAGAACTTCTTGGTTTTACTGGTGTAACCCCAAATTCTCTTGATACAGTTTCTGATCGTGATTATTATCTGGAAGTTGCGTCCGATCTTTCTATGATTCAAATGCATATGTCTCGTGCCTGCGAAGAAATAGTTTTGTGGTCTACTACAGAATTCGGCTTTGTTGAACTAAGTGAAAAATGGAGTACCGGAAGTTCTATCATGCCGCAGAAAAAAAATCCTGATTTTGCAGAACTTATCCGTGGAAAAACAGGACGTGTTTATGGCGATATGATTGCTTTGTTTACGATGATGAAAGGACTTCCTCTTTCTTATGACCGAGATATGCAGGAAGATAAATCAAGCTTTTTTGAAGCCTATGACACTGTACTTTCGGGACTTAAAATATTTACACAGATGATTAAGACTGCAACCTGGAATAAAAAGAAAATGGCTGCTGGTTGTGATGGTGGATATCTTAATGCTACAGATGTTGCTGATTACCTTGTAAGAAAGGGTATGCCTTTTCGCACAGCACATGGTGTTTCCGCAGGGCTTGTCAGAATTGCAATAGAAAAAAATTGCCGCCTTGAAGAACTTGATTTTTCTGAATATAAAAAGGCTTCTGATTTGTTTGAAAAGGACATTTTTGAACTTATCACTCCGGAAAAATGTGTTCAGATTAGAAAAACTACAGGCGGTCCTTCGCCACAAGCAGTAGAAAAGCAGCTTGAACTTCTTAAAGCTTTTATTGGTAATAACTCTCCGTCATCAAAAAAATCAGATAATGATGACTGGGATATTATATTTGAGAATTTTTCATAAGGCAAAACATTCTTGTAAAAAGAATGTAAAAGGAGAATTAAAAAATGAGAAAAAACAGATTGATTTTAGCTGTTATGTCAGTTGTGCTTGCACTGACTCTTTCTGCCTGCAGTAAAAAAGGAAAGGACAGTTCAGCTGGTCCTGCTAATGCTGTAGAAGCTCTTAAGGAAAGAGGTGTTTTTGTCCTTGGTCTTGACGATTCATTCCCACCACTTGGTTATCGTGATGATAACAACGAGATTGTTGGTTATGATATTGACCTTGCAAAAGAAGTTGCAAAAAGAATGGGCGTAAAATTTAAAGCACAGCCGATCGATTGGGACGCTAAGGAAATGGAGCTTGAAACAGGCAAAATTGACTGTATATGGAATGGATTTACAATTACAGAAGATAGAAAGGCTGCTTTATCAATGACTTTCCCATATCTTGATAACGAACAGGTCCTTGTTGTAAGACAGAACGGTGCAATTCAGACTCTTGATGATATGAAGGGAAGAGTTGTAGGTTATCAGAGCGGTTCAAGTGCCCAGGAAGCAATTGACGAAAATCCTGCATTTAAAAATACTCTTGCAGATATTATTGCCTTCAAAGAAAACATTACAGCTTTAAATGACCTTAAGGTTGGTGGTGTTGACGGTGTAGTAATGGACAGCGTTGTTGCAAATTATTCAATTGCTCAGACTGGTGAACCATTTACAGTTGTAAAGAATTCTCTTGCAAACGAAGAATACGGAATTGGCTTTAGAAAGAAGGAGCCGGAGCTTCGTGACGAAGTAGAGCGCATTCTTAAAGAAATGGCTGCCGACGGAACTGTTGCAAGCATTTCTAAAAAATGGTTCGGAAAAGATATTTCTGTAATCGGAAAATAATTAATACAGGGATTTGATTTTGATTTCTGAACGATATTTAAAAATGATAGTAGTGATGTTAAAGGGCTCCTGCACATCACTGGAAGTATTTTTTCTTACTTTGATTTTTGCCGTTCCTCTTGCAATGCCAATTACAATGGGAAGAATGTCAAAAAACAAGGTGCTGTCATTTATTACAAATGTATTTCTGCTCATAATAAGAGGTACTCCTCTTATGCTTCAACTGCTTGTAGTTTATTTTGGACCGTGACTTTTTATTCGCTGGCTTAATGATATCGGCTTTGATGTTTCATTTCGCTGGAACAGATTTGCCGCAGCAATAATAGCCCTTAGTATAAACTACGCTGCTTATTTTGCAGAAATCTATCGTGGCGGAATCGAAGCAATCCCAAAAGGACAGTACGAAGCCTGTAAAGTTCTTGGTTATACTCAATCACAGACTTTTTTCCGCATCGTACTGCCTCAGGTCATAAAAAGAATTGTTCCTGCAATGGGTAATGAAGTAATTACTCTTGTAAAGGATACTGCTCTTGTTTCTGTAATTGGTGTTTCAGAGCTTTTGATGATTGCTAAGGAACGTCAGGGCGCATTATTTTCATTCATGCCGCTATTTATTGCGGGTGTTTTCTATTTCTTTATGAACTGGATTGTTTCTGTAATTTTCAGACAGCTTGAAAAAAAATTATCTTATTATACTGTGTAAACTGGCGGATGGACTTTTATATGAACGAGATTCTTACAATAGAAAATCTAAAAAAATCCTTTGGTGAGCTTGAAATAATTAAAGGTATTTCTTTTTCTGTTCATAAGGGCGAAGTTCTTGGAATAATTGGTCCAAGCGGTTCCGGAAAATCAACAATTCTACGATGCATTTCTCAGCTGGAGCAGGTAACAGACGGTACAATAAAAATCTGCGGCGAAACTCTTGTAGAAAATGGAGTTTATTGTTCTAAGGAACAACGCCACAATATCACTCTTAAAAGCGGACTTGTTTTTCAGAATTTTAATCTTTTTCCTCATTATTCTGTGTTGCAGAATGTTATGAAGCCTCAGCTTTGTGTGCTTAAAAAGTCAAAGGAAGAAGCAAAAGAAACTGCAATGACTTTGCTTGATAGAATGGGACTTGCACAGAAAGCAGATGCATATCCATGCGAGCTTAGTGGTGGTCAGCAGCAGCGTGTTTCAATTGCAAGAGCTCTTGCTCTAAAACCAGAAGTTTTGCTTTTTGATGAACCAACCAGCGCTCTTGACCCAGAACTCACAGGTGAAATTCTTGCTGTAATAAAAGAGCTTGCTGCCGAAAGAATGACAATGGTTGTTGTAACACACGAAATGGCTTTTGCCCGCGATATTTCTTCTCATATTATTTTTATGGATGGAGGAATTATTGTGGAAGAGGGCGCTCCTGAAGATGTTATAAATTCGCCGAAACAGGAAAGAACAAAAATGTTTCTTTCCAGATTTGCGAATGTGTAATGTGTGATAACCCTTGAATAAACTCAAAAAATCAGTTATTATATCTACTCAATATAAACAATAGCACTTATTGTGTCCAAAAATGTAAAATCTGGTTCCGGAAACGGTGCCATGGAGGAATAAATGGTCAAAATCAGACTTAAGAGATTCGGTGCTGCAAAACGCCCTTGCTACCGTGTAGTTGTACAGGACTCACAGAAGCCTCGCGACGGTGTTTGTATCGAAGAAATTGGAACTTATCAGCCAATTGCAAAAGAAGCAGAGCAGGTTTCAATTGATTTGGATCGCGCTAAGTACTGGATCAGCGTTGGTGCTCAGCCTACTGACATTGTTAAGA
The DNA here is from genome assembly GCA_017963165.1 of Treponema sp. The sequence goes on along the minus strand of JAGCTZ010000107.1, from coordinate 951 downwards.
AATTGATTAATGTTCAGTCTGCAAAACAGGCAAAGTAATTTACAGAGAGGCTAGAAAATGGAAAAAGACCTGATTGAATACATCGCAAAATCATTGGTCGATGATCCGTCAGCTGTATCTGTAAATGAAACTGAAGGCGAAAAGGGCATGGTGCTCCAGCTTAAGGTTGCAGACGGCGACATTGGTAAGGTTATCGGTAAATATGGCCGCATAGCTAAAGCAATGAGAACCGTCCTGAGCGCTTCAGCAGTAAAAGACGGCAAGCGCTACAGTCTTGATATTCTTGATAACTAAGTTGCAGGAATATTGCTGATGGAAAAAGCACAATTAGTTGTTGGGTTCATCCGTGGTTCTCATGGATACTCGGGTGAAAGTAAAGTAGAGAGTGCTTCTGGCGAATATGAGCATCTGCTCAAATTAAAGGAAGTTACTTTACGACAGGGCGAACAGCAGAAAGAAACAAAGGTTGAATCGGTTTCGTTGGGAAATGCGTGCGCTTATGTTAAATTTGCCGGTATAGATTCCGACACCGAACTAAAACGGTTCAATGGTTGGGAGATTCTGGCAGACAGAAAATACTGCAAGCCTTTGAAAAAAGACGAGTGGTATATTGCAGATTTACTTAATTGTTCTCTTGTTTATGAAGGGAAAGACGATCCGGCAACGTCGGTTGCACCTAAAGTAGTAGGAACAATCACAGACGTTTTGGAAGGCGGCGGGGGTAACTTGTTAGAAGTGTCGCTCGCCGAAAGTTGTGACAGGAAGGTTCTTGTGCCTTTTAATAAAGAGTTTATAGGAAAGGTTGATATGAAGAACAAAACTGTGCAATTGATGCACCTCTGGATTCTGGAGTAATTCCATGAAATTTACTGTGCTGACCTTATTTCCAGATATCGTTAAGGCTTTTTTTGAAAACTCAATCATGGCCAAAGCGGTAGAAAAGGAAATTAT
>JAGCTZ010000106.1 GCA_017963165.1 Treponema sp. | reverse complement strand
CATTCCAGCGGCAGCCTTCTGGTAAAGTACTTGGAATTCCTATGATTTCTTCTATTTCATTATCCATCTTCAAAAAGAGAATATATGTAAGCTGTGTTATATAATCTGTAAAACCAACACCTGCGGAACTAAGAACATTTGCCATGTTCCATACTTTTTTGGTTAAACTAACTTCCGACTTTTGTGTTTTTTCTTTTGCCATTTTTATGCTACCTTAGATGTATAATCTCTCAGAACAAAGCCTGCGAGTTTTGATAATTCTGTATTTACATTTTCTTTTCCAAATGTTTGAACCAGACCAATTGCGTAAGTTGAACCAAGTCCGTTGAAAATGTCTGTCTGTTCGACTGCACCATTCTGAACAATGTATTCAGCAATAACTTCCATAAGTTTAATCTGGTCATCATTCAAGGTTCTGTGTGGTGATGTATAAAGGTTAAATCCTCGTCTCCAGCCTCTAAAGAGTGATGTAAGAGTTTTTGATTTTCCATAAACATATCTTGCAATCTGAATAAGATTTGTAAGGGCTTCTAATTCATTTTTTGATTCCAATGGAACAATTGAATTGTCTGCTTTTACGACTTTATAGTTCTGCCAGATATAACTTGGTTTGTACATTCCATTTGCTTTTAAAAGGTTTGTTTGTAAATCTTCCAGCATCTTATGCGAAATAGGAATATCTTCTTCATTATAGATGATTCTCAAGGCTTCTATTTTGTCTTTATTATCATCCATATATTTTTCAAATGTCTTTATATAAGTTTCTGATTCTTCTTTGCTAAAGCCTGTATATGTAAGTTCATCTTCACCTGGCATAAGAATCTTAACAAAGCCTGCGTTTATCTCAAGAATCTTCTGACGTGCTTTGTTATTTGTAATCAGTTTTGAAATAAGCTGCTTTCGTTCTGTATTTGGAGCATTGATATCTGTGTCAGGTGGCAAACTCTTTAATATCGTTGGATCTTTATTCTGGTCTGCAAGAGCTTGAAATGTCATACTATTATCAGGTTCAAGAGCAGTAATCAAATTGCCAACAAAATCCTTAAGAGTTATTCCAGCGATTTCTGCCCATTCAGTTAAGTCTTCTGCATCTCCTTTGTTTTGACATTTCGCAAGATAATTAGAAAGAAGGGTCAGATATTCATCTGAAACATTTCCAAGTGAAAGGAATTCCAGCAATCTTTGAAGCGATGGAATTGGTGTCGTCGGCCCGTCATCACCACCAATTTTTGGAATATGGTGTTCATGTTCTGTAACACCAACTGCATCAATAATATAGAAACAATCTTTGCTTAATGCATTTGGAGTTATTATCTGTAAGTTATCATCACTAATACGACGGCAGCCTCGACCTTTCATCTGAGTATACAATACGCTTGATGCAACATCTCTCATAAAGACAACACATTCAAGAGGTTTTACATCTGTACCTGTTGCTACAAGAGTTACTGTAACAGCAATACGAAATTCTTTATTGTTTCTAAGCTGTCGGATAAGTTCGTTGGAGTTACCCGCATTATATGTGATTTTTTGCACATACTGTTCTGGAAGCCCATCTGGAAATTCTTTACCAAATACTTCTTTTATCTGCTCAATAATATCATCTGCATGACTATCTGATTTTGCAAAGAAAAGAGTTTTAGGAATATAGTTCCAGTCAGGATAGCGGTCCGGATAAAGAGAAGTATAAATAGAATCTTTATATGCCTGAACAACTTTTTTGATTTCTGTTTTATTTACAACAGCACGGTCAAGTTGAGTTGTTGTATATTGCTCTTCCTGTGGATTTTTTACAACTTCTGCTTTTCCCGTGAACTTTGATTTTTTATAGATTTTTTCGTCTTCTTTAATTGTTCCGCCATTTTCAGAAACTTCAGTTTTAATACGATAAACTCGTGGTGGAACATTTACTCCATCGCGAACTGAGTCTTCAAAAGTATAATTTGAAACAAAGTTATGATTGAAAAAGGCTTCTGCTTCTGGAGTTGGTGTTGCCGTTAGTCCGATGATTTTAGCTTTATCAAAATATTTTAATACCTGCTGCCACTTTCCATAAATTGAACGATGACATTCATCAACAATAATCAAATCAAAAAAATCAGGAGGAAGAAGAAGTTTTCCTTCAAGAGTTACTTCATCTTCTGTTTCTGAATCATAAAGAGCGTCTGCATAATCATCTTCATCGTCATCATTTACTGCCGTCAGAGTTTGTCCGGTAATTGCAGAGAACAATCTTTGGATTGTTGAAATAACAACTTTTGAGCTTTGAATATCATCAATACTTGTTAGTCGTTTTACTGAATAGATTGAATTAAAAACTTCTCCACTTTCGGTTAGTTTATATGCGGTGAATTCTCCTTCTGCCTGTTTTCCAAGATTATTTCTATCGACAAGAAATAAAACTCTGCGAACAGAAGTATATGTAAGAAATCTGTAAGTAAATGTACAGGCTGTAAAAGTCTTTCCTGCACCAGTTGCCAGTGAAATAAGGGCTTTATTTTCATTCTGCTTGAAACTTAGTTCGAGATTTCTTATTGCATCATACTGACACTGACGAAGACCTTTATCCCCAACTGGCGGAAGAGCAGGTAATGCAGCATATTCAGATTGTATATCTGCCATCTGCACCAGCTCTTTAGGAGTTTTCATTTTTTTGAGTTCAATATATGTTGGATCTTCTTCCCGCATATCGCGGAAAAGCAATGTTTCGCCATTAGAAAGAAATACAAAAGGAAGTGGATTTGCCCAGGTTTGATACCAGTCTGGAATAGATTTTGTATAATTTTGAGCTTGTTCAGCAACATCAACGGAAAGATTGTTTTCTGCGCGTTTTGCTTCAAGAACGCTTATTGCTTTCCCACCAACAAAAAGAAGATAATCGGCTTCAAGATTTCCTGTGAGAAGTGCTTCTGTTATGGCACAAGCATTGTAAATATCTGAATATTCATTTCGGGAAATAATATCCCATCCTGCTTTTTTGAGAAGTTCGTCTATTTTGATTCTTGCTTTTTGTTCAGGAAATAATTCTTCTGACATGCTTACTCCATTTAAACTCAATATCTATAAAAAAAGCTATTAATATGACACTGTATTTTTTATTATACCATATTCCTAGCAATTCTCATATCTTTAAAAATCTTCCACCGTGTAAGCATGACAATCTTCAATTGATGAAGATTCCAATCTTCCATCCATGAAGCTTTTAATCTTCAACTGTTCTCGTATGGAAGCAGAGACTAAATACAGTGTGTTCTTTTTCATCCAGTTCATTTGTTTTTTGTGTCAATTTTTTAGGTGCATATCAGACGGAGTGCCAATAAGCGATAGAACAATCTTCCGCTCGACAATAGAGCAATGCACCAATAGACTATAGAACGATGTACCAATGGACTATAGAACGGTATGCCAATAAGCGATAGAGCGATGTGCCAATAAGCAATAGAACGATGCACCGATTGACTATAGAACGATGCGCCAATAGACGATAGAGCGATGCACCGATTGACTATAGAACGCCATGCCGGTAAGAAACTCATGCAATTTTGGTAATTATTCTTTATTTTGGTAAACTTTACTCTCATATTTGACATTATTTTGTAATCTACTTGACATTTTGGTAAACATAAAATATAATCTGGTTAAGATATGATTACAGAGGGTTAAATATGAACGAGACATTCAAAAACCGCCTAGCAGAAAAACTAAAAAGCAAAGGTATGAAACAGAAAGACCTTGCAGATGCACTTGGCGTAAGCGAAGTAACCGTGAGCCGTTGGCTTGGCGGAGAACGCAATCCAAGCATGGGAACGGTTGAAAAGATTGCCAACGTTCTGGGAACAACCCCTGCATATCTTTTGTCGGCAAATGAGCTGCAGCCGGTTCAAGCAGAAAAGAAAGAAGAGGGCATAAACTGGGGCTCAATTCTTGCTGGCACTGCAATGACCGCTACTGCCATAATAGGTCTGATTGCCCTTGCAAAAGCAGCAGGCAAAATCACCGAAAAAGACAAGCAGCAGATTGAAGACATCCTGAACAGGGATTAAGCGGATATTCCGCAAAGGAGGAACCCAAATTGAAAGCAAAAAAAAGACCTTTTACTGATTGTCATCAGATAAAAAGTCTATAAACATTCTGCGAAAACAACGCAGAGTTTTCTGGGTGCAGGAAAAGATACAGCCGTTGGCTAAAGACTTTCCGCATCACTTTTAATCTTAATTTTTTACTTTAAGGAGTGTAAGGGTATGAAAAACTTACATTCAGTTATGGGCAGAAGCCCAAGCAAAATAATAAAGGAGTTTCTTTATGACGAATATAAACACAAAACGCGAGACAAACTTCGCAGTAACTTTATCACCATGCCATTTTAAGGAAAACACTTATATTGGACGTGTTCCGCGCAAGACTGTGACAACAGATCAGCTTCTTGACCTTGTTGCCGTACATAATCAGGGAATCGACCGCTATCAGGTTGGTCATGCGATGGAACTTCTAAAAAAAGAAATACTTGAACAAGCAGAACTCGGTTTTGCAGTTGACATTATGGAAATCTGCAAACTCTATATTGCACCGATTTCTAGCGTTGAATCACTTACACCGGAATCTGAATCGGTTACCGGTTTTGAAGCACGGTTCGCCGTGAACGAAAATCTCAAAGAAAAGCTGAAAGGCGTAACGGCCTCTGTTACAACAGTGGTAACTTCCGACCCGCAGATAAGCTGGATTGAAAACCCTGCTCCTGATGCGCAGGAAGGAATCTTAAAAGCCACATTTAGTGCCAGAATTTCTGGTAAAAAACTCAAAGTCGGCGGAACGGATAGCGGAATCTATTTTGCACCTGCCCTACCCGACGGTACTTGTTCTCAAGATGAATCTGAATGGATAAGAGTTCCTGATGATTACATAACAAGCAACACACACAAAAAGCTTGAGTTCCATCTTCCCCGTACTCTCGAAATAGGCAAAAGCTACTTCATAGCAGTCCGCACCGCAATGCGCGACAAATTAGAATTGAAAAAGCCCTTAACCGGAATTAGTAAAATCTCTGTCAAAATCGAAGAATGAACGAACCCCGACGCAGAGCGTTCGGGGTATCGTTCGTTCTGCTAAGGAATTGCACTCAGGTTTAATACCCTTTATTTCGCCCCAGAGGGGCGGGGTATTAAACCCTCGGCACGAATAAAACCGCTTAAATGCGGTCAGGAGCTGCCACACGGCGGCTCCTGTTTTTTTATAGCAAGCTTAGTTGCATGAGGAATAAATTCTTTCGTTCATTTTTGAAAACCGAGAAGAACAACATTTTTCTTTTGATTGTTTCCATACCCTAAATTGTGCAAAATCCCCGTACAAAATCAGCATAAGCCGGCTTATTGAGTAACCCTGTTTTTGGTTATAAGGCTAATTACCACCCTAAGCACTTTCCAGTACGCTTAAAGTACATTTCGCGCTTGTATTCGTCGGCAAGGTAATCAGGGCCGTTGAGCCACATGCCTGTTTTTTCATCAAAGAGCATTCGGGCGGTTTCAGATTTTATAAATTTGTCAAAAGCACGGATTTTTGAGATTTTTTGTCGTTTTGCAATAACAGAGGCTGTCATTGCGGCTAAAAGTTCCATTCCAAATTCGTATTTACTTTGGCTCATATATTTTTCCTTATATTTCTACAGTGTTATACCCTTCAAAACTAAGCGTATCAACAGCTTTTTGTGTTCTGAAGCATATCTGATCAGACAATTTATTTGGCAGCAGCAACTGTATTGCAGTCTCGTCTGCTTTTGAAGAACCTATTTCGCCATAAAGACCATTTATATAAGCTGTAAGCACCTGATTTGTAGAGTCATTTGCAATCTTTCCTGCAAGAATATCATATTTTTGCCATCGTTCAATTTCAGTTTTTAGCAAGCCCGCTTTTCTGTGAGCTGCTATGCAATGAAGCCATTCTGCATCAGCTCCAGAAAATTCATAATATTCAATAGACTTATCTTCAATTCCTTTGAACTTGAACAACGAAACGAAACCTGTGCCGTCTTTTATTTCTTTCAGACCATTTTTGGCAGCCTTGCCCAGCGCAGTTCTAACAAACCTGCAAGCCTGTTCATAACTTGTTGTAAGATAAAATCCTTTCCCAAAATCTTTTCCAGAAGCACAATGCAACAAATCAATTTTTTCTATAATTGTATAGCTGGCATGATACAGTTCAACTTTGTTTTGAAGAATCATATTTCTGCCCCTTTATGCTTTAGATATTCGGCAATGTCTTCAATGTTTGCTTCATCGCCCTGAATATGAAAGAAGCCGTAGCAGGTTTTGATATAATCATAGACCTTGTATTTGTTGAACAAGGCACTGCATTTTTCTGCATCCAGATTCCATTTATCTTGTGCCAACCGAAACAGCCGGACTTGAATTAAAAACAAATCATCTTTTTTGGTCATTATTCAGCTTCCTTTTGTCTATTATATTATAGAATCTTAAAGGCAACAAGAAAACTAAAATGACGCAAGAGCTGTTGCACAGAGCAAGATTATCGGGTCTAGCCCGATAATGACAAGCCGCCAGCGCCCAGTTTACTTTGCTGAATCATCAGTCTTGTGCTTTGCTCTGGTAAAATGACTTCAGCTTTTCTTTCATCAGCTCGTAGTTTTCTTTTTTGTGCGGGAACGAACAGTTGATGCAGGATTTTACGCCTTTTTCGGTGTAATAGAAGTTGCCGCCGCAATTTTTGCCCAAGGCATAAAGCGGGCAATAGCAGAAAAGACAGTTGAAATTTTCAGCATCGGGCGCGCCTTCGCCTTTGTGGCACGGGAACATTTCGCACGCTCTGTTCTGAAAAAACTTGTAATGCTTTTCTTCGGGCTGCTTTCTGTTTTTGATTATGATTACGGTCATGTAGCCTGAATCTGCGTCAAAAAGCTCAACTTCGCGGCAAGTTTTTTCGTCATCAAGACCACAGTTTGATACGGCATAAAAGTCAAATTCAACGTGTTTTTCGGTCTTCTGCTTTAAAAGGAACTGTTTGAGCTCTGCAAGGCGGCTGCCCGACTTCATAAAGACAAGCGTGCCTTGCAGTAAAAAGGCATCTGTTAGCGGAGAAGAGCCCGGAATTATGTGAATTTCTTCATCTGATTCGGCAAGCGTTATGCCGAGCCTTGCCGCCGCCGCGCAAAAAGACGTAACGCCGCTTACAAATTCTGTTTTAAAGCCCTTCTCTTCAACAAGCGCAGCAACATGCATAAAAGTTGAATAAACCGCAGGGTCGCCGAGCGTCAAAAATGCCACGTCCAAATCTTTTTCAAGATATCCGCAAACAGTGCTGGCGGCTGCCTTTTTTGCAGATTCAACAGCAGCAGAATCTTTGCTCATAGGAAAATCTAGGAATACGCAGTTTTTGCCCTGCCCTGCCGCTTCAAGCTCGTCAAGCAGTTTTTCAGCAATGCCGTAAGCAATGCACTTTTCCTTGTCTTTGTTCGGAAAAGCTATAATTTCACATTCGCGGATTTTTCGTACGGCTTTCAGCGTCATAAGTTCAGGCTCGCCCGGTCCGACACCAATTCCAAATAATGTTCCTGCCATGCTCATTCCCCTTTTCCGGCAGAAGCGCACGCCACCAGAAAGTTCTTTACAAATTCAGGATTTGAAAGAAAATAAAGGTGCGGAAAGCCCCACCAGTGATTTTTACCGCAATGAACGCATTCCCAGCTTTTTGCGCCGGCCGGTTTTACAGCCGTGCAGCTGCTGCCGTTGTCTGTGCTGTCAAAATAATGGAATTCGTGTGCGCGGATAGTGCTGCCTTTTT
>JAGCTZ010000007.1 GCA_017963165.1 Treponema sp. | reverse complement strand
TCATATCTGAAAAGTGAAGTCACCATATTCCGAGACATTGCACGGCGATGAGCCGTAGTCCGTGAAAGCGGATTAAAACCGTTTTTATGATTCATCAGATTCTTCCTTCTGCTTTGGTAAATTTACCGCATTTTTAAGATGTGAATAGTCTGTCATACCGAGATTAAGGTTCCATTCAAGCAACTTCTCTTTAATCTCAAGAAGACTCTTCTTACCAAAGTTACGTGTTTTGGCAATATCATCTTCGGTTTTGCGGGTCAATTCGCCAATAGTACGAATATTTGCGTTCTTCAGACAATTAGAAGAACGAACGGACAGTTCGAGTTCTTCTACCGGTGTATTAAGCAATTGTTTGATGCGGTCATCGCCGTCATCAAGTTCATCATTGCGACTCTGCTCTGTATCATTAAAGTTAACAAAAACTGAGAAATGATCTTTCGCAATTTTTGCAGCTTCTGCCAAAGCATCATCTGGAGCAATAGTACCGTCTGTCCAAATTTCAATAACCAGCTTATCGTAATCGCTACGCTGTCCAACACGACAAGGCTCAATTGAATAGTTTACTTTTGGAATTGGAGTGAAAATTGCATCCATTGGAATAGTTCCAACGATGTCGATGTAATTCTCATTCACTTCCGCAGGAACATATCCTCTTCCCAAATCAACCTGAATTTCGAAAAGCAGATTTGCATTTTCCATCATTGTGAAAAGGGTAAAATCCTTTGGCTTCAAAATTTCAAGAGCACCTTCTTTGTTAAGCATATCGCTTACAACAGTTCCCGGTCCTTTGAATTCAAATTCCAAAGTATCCTGTTCAACGTCAGCAGGAAGCCGTACACGAAGCTGTTTAAGATTGTTGATTACTTCAAGTGTATCTTCAACAACATTCGGTATGGTTTCAAACTCACTCGAAATTACATGTGCAACGCCATCAGCGTCGTATGATGTAATACGAACAGAGGTTATTGCATAGCCCTGAATTGATGATAACAATACTCTGCGCAGGGTGTTACCTACGGTTGATCCGAAACCAGTTTCAAACGGGTATGCAATGAACTTTCCATAATCAGGATTTGATTCAATATGTTCAAATGTAACGCCTTTAGGTTTCTTAAATCCTTTAAGCAGATTTTTGCGGGCCATTTATGCTCCTTATCTAGAGTAAAACTCAACAATGAGGTTTTCTTGTACAGAATAATCGATATCAGCTTTTGTAGCCAAAGCGACTACTTTGCCGGTATAGTTATCTCTATCAACTTCAAGCCAACCTGGAACAGCTCTGTCACCATTCTTAGCAAGGATCAGTTTAATTCCTGACAAAGATTTGCTTTTTTCCTTGATAGAAATTACATCGCCTACTTTTACAAGGTATGACGGAATATCAACTTTCTTGCCATTAACAAGAATGTGTCCATGGCTTACCATCTGACGTGCTTCATCGCGGGTCTTAGAAAAACCCATTCTGAAAATTACATTGTCGATACGGCTTTCCAAAAGCTGAAGAAGCATTTCACCTGCAACACCATGTTTTTTAGTTGCCATAACATAATAGCGGTGGAACTGTTTTTCCATGATGCCGTAAATGAATTTTACTTTCTGTTTTTCTTTAAGCTGAAGGCCATATTCAGAAATCTTTCTGCGGGTTTCTTTCTGGTTTCTCTTAGAAACTTTTCCGTAACCCATTACAATAGGATTAATTCCCAAGGCTTTACAGCGTTTTAATAACGGTTGTGTGCTTTTTCCCATTATTCACGTTCTCCTTGATTACATGCGGCGTGTTTTTCTTGGTCTACAGCCATTGTGTGGAATAGGAGTTATATCGCTGATAGATTTAACTTTTAATCCCAATGCTCCCAAAGAGCGGACAGCAGATTCACGACCAACGCCTGGTCCTTTTACGAACACATGTACTTCACGCAAACCATAACTAGCTGCTTTCTGTACAGCTGTTTCTGCAACAGACTGAGCTGCGAAAGGTGTTGATTTTTTAGCACCACGGAATCCAAGTCCGCCAGAAGATGCCCAAGAAAGAGCATTTCCGTTCAGGTCAGTAATTGTTACGATTGTATTATTGAACGTTGCCTGAATGTAAACATTACCTTCATAAACGCTCTTTTTCTCTTTTCGTTTTTTTACGGTTGCCACTTGATCTACCTCCGGTTAGCTATTACTTCTTCTTTGCAGCAACGGTCTTTTTCTTACCCTTGCGTGTACGAGAATTTGTACGAGTCCGCTGACCGCGAACTGGCAAACCTTTTCTATGACGAAGACCACGATAGCTACCGATATCCATCAAACGCTTGATGTTCAAACCGATTTCAGAACGAAGACGTCCTTCTACCTTGTATTCTGATTCAATCAGTTTACGAAGTTCGTTAACTTCATCTAAAGACAAATCGTTCATCATTTTGTTCGGGTCAACTTTTGCTCTTTTGCAAATAGTCTCTGCTGATGAACGTCCAATACCGTAAATATAGGTCAACGAAACATTTACATGTTTATTTGGGAGGTCAACTCCCGCAATTCGAGCCATCTAATTTACTCCTCAGCCCTGGCGCTGCTTGTGTTTTGGATTACTACAGATAATGCGGACAATGCCGTTTCTCTTGATAACCTTGCACTTATCACAGATGGGCTTTACGCTGGTTCGTACTTTCATAAAATCCCCCTTGGATTTTGTGTCAAAGAGATGCCGGATTCACACGCCTCAATGGCAGCACCGGCATCTTTGTATTAAACACTAAATTCCAAACTTAATCTACAGGTTAGATTAAAAAACTACAGATTTCTTGATCTTAACTTGCCTTTTTTTACTAATCCATCATGGTGATGCATTTTCAGCAAGGCTTCAACCTGACTCATTGTATCAAGGTCAACACCTACAACGATCAACAAAGATGTACCGCCCATAAGCATTGAAATTGACTGCGGGAAATGGAACGCATTCTGAATTACAGTTGGAATAACTGCAATTATAGCAAGATACAACGAACCTGGCAGAATAAGTCTGTTCAGTACTTTCTGCATATAGTCTTCTGTTTTGTCTGTTCTGATTCCAGGAATCGAGCCGCCGTTTTCCCGAATCTGCTTTGCTATTTCAGTGGGGTTCAGTGTTACCTGAGTGTAGAAGTAAGCAAAGAAAACAATCAACAAAATCAGTATAATGTTATACCACAAACCGGCCGGATTAAGGAATGCAGCAACTTTGTTCAAGAAACGGTTTGATGCTGCAAGACCGTTAATAATCTGTAACGGGAAAGTCAGGAATGTTGAAGCAAAAATTACCGGGATAACACCAGACGGATTGATTTTGAACGGAATGTATGTGCTCTGACCGCCATACATTTTGCGTCCTACAACACGTTTAGCGTAGTGAATAGGTATTTTGCGTTCTCCCTGCTGTTCCATAATTACTAAGCCGATTATGGCTACAAACATAAAGAAAACAACTACAACAAATACAACAAGAATATCACCGTTTCTTACCAAACGGATAAGTTCCCAAACGGCAGAAGGCCAGCGTGCAACGATACCGGCGAAAATCAACATTGAGATTCCGTTACCGATACCACGTGCAGTAATCTGGTCACCCATCCAAACAGTAATCATTGAACCTGTTGTAACAGTAATCAGAACAATTGCAGTAAACATAATACGGTTATTAATGATGATTGCGCCTGGAATGCTTGAAGCATAAGCAACAACAATTCCTGACTGAATCAAACATACAATAACTGTACCAAATCTTGTCCAGGCATTAAATTTCTTCTGTCCGCCGTCATCTTGAACGATCTTCTTGAGTGACGGCAGGATTATCAATGCAAGCTGCATGATAATCTGAGTAGAAATATAAGGCATAACACCAAGCATAAACACAGAGAAATTCGAGAAGGCACCGCCTGCGAAAAAGTCCATGTAATCAACAAACGCATTGCCATGAGTAAGTGACTTAAAGTAAGCAGTTAAAGCCTGGGCACTGATTCCCGGAATAGTGAGAACACTTCCCAAGCGGAAAACTGCAAGCATGACGAAGGTGAAGAAAATGCGCTCGCGCAGTTCCTTAACCTTTAGCATATTAACTATTGGATTGTTTGCCATTTTTCCACTTGCTCCGTTTATTCGTTAGTAACAGATACTGTTCCGCCGAGTTTTTCGATTTTCTCCTTTGCAGAAGCAGAAACCTTGTCTACAGCAACAGTAAGTTTTTTGGTCAAATCTCCATCACCAAGAACTTTTACCAACACATTTGCTTTGCTAAGCAAACCTTTCTTTATTAATGATTCTTTATCTACTGTTTCACCGTCTGCATATTTTGCTTCAAGCTGTGAAAGATTGAATATAGAATATTCTTTCTTAAACCAGTAGTTAGAGAAACCACGCTGTGCAATACGGCGGTAAAGAGGCATCTGACCGCCTTCAAAACCAACGTATACTTTGCCGCCAGAACGAGACTGCTGACCCTTGTTTCCTTTTCCAGCAGTTGTACCGCGACCAGAAGATGAACCGCGACCAACAATCCGCTTCTTCTTGTTTGCGCCTACAGGTGCGCTCAGATTGAAATCAGACATTATTTCATCTCCTCTACTTCAACAAGATGAGAAACTGCTCTAATTTTTCCAAGAATATCCGGAGTAGCATTTTGCTCAACTGATGAATTAATTTTTCTTAAGCCGAGACTTTTTACAGTTGCTACAACAGCAGGTTTCTGTGAGATGGCACTTCTTACAAGTGTAATCTTAAGCTTTTTTGTCTTTGCCATGATTAACCCCACAAATCTTCCAGAGATTTGCCTCTGTTTTTAGCAACTACTTTAGCATCCATCAAAGAATTGATTGCTTCAAAAGTTGCACGTACTACGTTTACAGAAGAGTTTGATCCAAGTGATTTAGACAAAACATCTGTAACACCTACAGCTTCCATAACAGCACGAACTGCACCACCGGCAATAATACCAGTACCAGAACAAGCCGGTCTAAGAAGCACTGACGAGCTCTTGTATTCAGCCTGAATATCATGTGGAATTGTTCCGTTTTTAAGAGGAACAGTCACCAAATTCTTCTTGGCTTTATCGATACTCTTTCTAATAGCTTCAGAAACATCGTTAGCCTTGCCGAAACCATAACCAACGCGTCCTTTCTGATCTCCTACTACAGTAAGAGCAGAGAAAGACATTCTTCGTCCACCTTTTACAGTTTTAGAAGTACGGTTAAGCTTTACAAGCTTCTCAATGAATTCCTTTGGCTGGTCTTTATCATAATTTTTCTGGTGTTCCATAGCCAACTCCTAAAATACAATACCGGCTGCACGGGTTCCGTCAGCAAGAGCTTTTACTACACCATGGTAGAGATAGCCATTTCTGTCGAAAACTACTGTTGTAATTTTCTTTTCCTTTAAGCGAGCACCCATAGCTTCACCGAGTTTTGCAGCACCTTCAGTATTAGGCTTAAGTGATGCAAATTCTTTTTCAAGAGTTGAAATAGAAGCCAATGTTTTTCCAGTGTCGTCATCAATAACCTGAACATACAAATTCGCATTGCTGCGTGTAACGGTCATTCTTGGGCGAGCTGCTGTACCGCGAAGGTTCTTGCGGATATGAATCTTTCTCTTAAGGCGTTTTCTATCTTTATCATTAAGTTTCTTAAACATATCGCATTACCCTTATTTAACGCCGGATTTTCCGACTTTTCTTCTGATGTATTCGTTTTCATAGCGGATACCCTTTCCTTTGTAAGGTTCAGGTTTGCGCAGACTACGAATCTCAGCAGCAAATTCACCAACTAACTGTTTGTCAATGCCGGTAATTGTAACTTTTCCCTGAGCATCAGCAGTAACAGTAAGACCTTCCGGAATGAGTGCAATAAAATCTGTAGAAAAACCAAGATTCATTACAATCGTTTTTCCCTGTACTTCAGCACGATAACCAACACCATTAATAATCAATGATTTTGTGAAACCTGTTGAAACACCGGTAACCATATTCTTAATAAGGTTGCGGTACAAACCATGTGCAGCTCTTGCAGCACGTGAGTCATCCTTGCGGCTGACTTCAATGTCTGAACCGTTAACCTTAATATCAACGTTGTCAAATTTCTGTGAAAGTTTGCCTTTCGGTCCTTCAACAGTAACAACATTGTCATTAACGCTAATTTTTACTCCCGCTGGAATAGACACCGGAAGTTTACCAAGTCTTGACATACTTCCTCCTATTACCAAACTTTACAGAGCAATTCACCGCCAACGAGCTTTTCAACAG
>JAGCTZ010000105.1 GCA_017963165.1 Treponema sp. | reverse complement strand
TTGCAAAGCTTATTCGCGACACAGTAACAAACCGCAGCTTTGAAAAGAACCTTGCTGCCCGTATTAAACTTCCATACACAAAGTGGTGGTACGAGCAGAATGCAGATAAATTTATTAATGCGGAGGCAAAGAAATAAAATGTCAAAGAAAATTTATGATTCACTAACAGAACTTGTAGGAAACACACCGCTGGTAAGACTCCACGGTTATGAAAAAAAGCTTGGGCTCAAGGCAAAGCTCCTTGCCAAGGTAGAATATTTTAATCCTATTGGAAGTATTAAAGACCGTATTGTTCTTCGTATTATTGAAGACGCAGAGCGCGAAGGAAAAATCAAACCTGGAGTTACAACCCTTATTGAATACACCAGCGGAAACACTGGAATCGCCGTTAGCGCTATTGGTGCCATGAAGGGCTACGATGTAACAATTTATCTACAGGATGGAACAAGCCAGGAGCGCTTTGATATCATGAAGGCCTTCGGCGCAAACGTTTCGAGAATCAGTGATGTTCCGGAGATTCAGGAAGCGTTAAAGACAACTAACGGAGATTTTGTAGCAGCAACTAATATCCTCAAGCAGCACATCCGCGACAGACAGGCGGCAGGTGAAAACATCTACTTTGTAGACCAGATGCTTAATCCAAAAAATCCTCAGGCTCATCACGATACAACAGGCTTGGAAATCTGGGAGCAGACAGAGGGTGATCTGGCAGCTGTTGTAAGTGCAGTGGGAACGGGGGGTACAATCCGCGGAATCAGTGATTATGTAAAAAGCAAAAATCCGGCTGTAAAGGTTGTGGCTGTTGAACCAGCTCTGGATGCCACTGCCCTGACTGGTATTCACAATTTTACAGAAGTACCTGAAGAGCGTGTTCCGGTTACAGTCCGTAACACAAGCGGGGTTTATGACGAGGTTCTGGTTGCAAGTGTAAAACCTTCTTTTGAAGCAGCCCGTATTATTGCAAAATCAGATGGTGTATTGGTTGGTAATTCCAGCGGTGCCGCCCTCTGGGGAGCAACAGAACTTGCCCGTCGTCCTGAGTACGAAGGCAAGAACATTGTTGTTGTTTTCCCGGATACAGGCTTGAGATACCTCAGTACAGAACTTTTTAAAGGGTAAGGTCATTGCGACAATTCATTACATGACACTTCAACAGATAAAATACATTCTTGGCGTTGCAGAGGCCGGCTCCTTGAACAAGGCCTCTGAAAAACTTTTTATTTCTCAACCCTCGCTCACTTCTTCTGTACATGATGCAGAATGGGAGCTGGGGTTTGAGATTTTTCACAGAACTTCCCGCGGCGTAAAAACTACTGAACGGGGTGCTGATTTTATCCGCGATGCCAGAGAATTATACAAGCAGTACGATAATCTGATAAACAAATATTCAGCTGATGGAAAAAAGGATTTTGCTGTATCAACACTTTACTATGCCTTTGCCCGCACGGCCTTTGTAGAAATTGTAAAACAATTTTCACGAGATTCTTATGATTTTGCCTTCCGCGAAAAAAAAGCTTCTGGGGTAATTGCTGATGTTGCACTAGGAAAAAGCGAACTTGGTATTTTGTATTTAAGTGATGCAAACCGCGAATCTATTTTAAAATCGCTTCGAACAAATAATCTGGAGTTTCATCATCTTACAGAATGCAATGCCTTTGTTTATCTTCACAAAGATCATCCACTTGCAAAAAAAGAAAGCCTTTCTCTGGAAGAGCTTTCCGAATATCATTTTGTCACCTTTGATACAGATGATGTAAAATCTTTTTTTTCAGCTGAAGTAATTTCTCGTTTTGGTCTGGACAAGGCAATCGCCGTGGCCGATCGGGCAACGGAACTCAATCTTTTACAAACCTTAAACGGCTACACCTTTTTATCTGGAGTTTTTGGAGAAGATGGAAATGAAGACGATGATAATTTTCTTCTAATCCCCTTACAAAACCATGATGAAAATATCAGTCATACTTTTGAACTCGGCTACATCACAAAAAAAGTTACCCGCATGGATAACATCAGCCTCACATATATAGATGCTGTGCGACGGATATTACACATAGCGGGATTCAGCTGCTAATCACCAGTAAAAAAAAATTAATTTACAAACTTGCGAATTCTATATTTTACCCCGAGTTGCTCACACAACTTGCGACAATTCTCTTCGTCCTCATGAGTAATGGTACTTGAGACTGTTGTCATTGTGACATTTGGAACATACTTTCTTACTTCACGGGTAAATTCGATTAAGGCAGGATATGCCTCTTCCTTATAAATAGGGCGAACATTCTTTTCATAAATTCTAGCTTCGCTGGAATTTAAACTGATAGAAACTGCATCTATAAGACCTTCAAAAAGAGGCGTAATATTTTTTTTATTAATCAGATTTCCAAGTCCGTTTGTATTAATTCTGATTGGCTTATCAGTTTTAGACTTTAAGAATTTTGCGGTCTCTAAAAGCAGATCCAAAGCTTCTGTCGGCTCACCAAAACCACAGAAAACAAATTCGCTGTATTTATTCAAATCTTCGGCAAGTAAGGAGGCTTTTATCTCTTCAAAATTTGGCTCATGATCAAGCCAAAGTGAATCCTGCACATAAAATTTTTTATTCTTCTGTCTTATACAAAAGGTGCAGGCACAGGGACAACGGTTTGTAAGATTTAGATAAAGGCCTGTATGAACCGGATAAACTAATTTCATCATTTAAGAAAATCCTTTTACTCTTTTCTCTTATCTATACACCTCTATCTAAATTTATGTCAATTATCTTACCTATAGTTTATTCTTATAACTCCTATATAAATAATATATTGCAATAAAATTGCATAATTCTTCGCTTGACAAGTCATCGAATTTGTATTATTTTCCTACTTACCAACTAGGTTTATAGGCAGTTATAATAATATGATAGTTATAGATTCCGTTGATAAAACTTATCATCTCAAAGGGAATGATGTAGAAGCCTTAAAAAAGGTTTCTCTCACTATTGAAGACGGCAGTATTTATGGCGTTATCGGATATTCTGGAGCAGGAAAATCTACTCTGGTTCGTTGTATTAACCTGCTTGAGGTTCCTGATTCCGGCAGCATTAATGTGAATGGAATTCAGCTTACCTGGCACGACAGCGAAGGAAACTTTCACCGCAAAACAAATCACGAAATGAAAAAGGTTCGCCGTGGAATCGGAATGATTTTCCAGCACTTTAATCTGCTCGACCGTTCTACTGTTTTTGACAACGTTGCCTATCCACTTAAGTACAATGGTCTTAAAAAAGAAGAAATTGATGTCCGCGTAACTGAGCTTCTGGAGCTGGTCGATTTGAGCGATAAGCGTAATGTTTATCCGAGTCAGCTTTCGGGTGGCCAAAAGCAGCGTGTTGCAATTGCCAGAGCCCTTGCAAACAATCCTAAGGTACTGCTTTCTGATGAAGCAACCAGTGCCCTGGATCCTGAAGCAACGGCCTCTATTTTGAATCTTCTTAAGGAACTGAATAAAAAGCTTGGCCTTACAATCATCATAATCACTCATGAGATGAGCGTAATTAAATCTATCTGCCACAGAGTTGCCGTTATGGAAAAAGGCCGCGTGGTAGAAGAAGGCGATGTTTATTCTATTTTTGCTGAACCTAAACAGGAGATTACAAAAAAGTTTATTGCTTCCCAGTCTTCTCTGGCAAAGGTTTCTACTCTGGTAAATGATCCTCGCGTAAATAATCCAGCTGAGGGAGACAGACTGATTAAGCTGACCTTCTTGAAGAACTCGGTTGGTGAATCTTTGATTTCGCTTGTTTCCCAGAAATTCAATGTGCGCCTTAATATCGTGCTTGCAAATGTTGAGATGATTCAGGACTCGCCTCTTGGTGAAATCATTGTTGTGATTAAAGGCGAAGATAAAAATATAGAAGCTGCTATTACCCACTTTGTAGAGCAGAAGGTAAAGGTGACAGAGCTTGCTGATAATGTAAGAGACGCAAAGGAGGCAAACTAATATGGAGACATTCGAAAAAATCTTTCCTAATCTTTATGCCTACTGGTATAAGTTTTTGAACAACTGTCTTGCAACCTTTCAGATGTTCATCATTTCGGGTTCAATTTCTTTTGTGCTTGGCCTGATTTTTGGTGTGCTTCTGATTGTTTTTAAGAAGGATGGAATTAAGCCGAACAAGGTTCTCTACACAATAATCAGTGTCTTTATAAATCTTTTCCGCTCAATTCCTTTTGTAATTCTGCTGGTTTTTTTGATTCCTTTTACCCGCTCAATTGTGGGAACTGCAATCGGTGTAAAGGGAGCCATCATTCCTCTGATTTTTGGAACGGTACCATTCTTTTCCCGTCAGGTAGAAACTGCTCTGGAAAATGTAGACCCTGGAAAGGCTGAGGCAGCCCGCAGTATGGGAAGCGGAACCTTTGGTTTAATTTTCCGAGTTTATCTTCATGAATCAGTTCCAGAGCTTATCCGCGTTACTACAATTACGGCCATTTCTCTGGTTGGTCTTACAACTATGGCCGGTGCTGTAGGAGCCGGCGGACTTGGAGACTTTGCCATCAACTATGGTCAGGGTCTTAATCATCAGGATATCATTTATGCCTGCATAATCATACTGTTGATTTTTATCTGTCTGCTGCAATTTACCGGTTCTCTGCTTGCAAAGAAAACTACAAACAGAGAGCTCTTCAAACATGTACAAAAGGACTCCCTAGTGAATCCTGAAAATAAATCATAAATCAAAAAAAGGAGAAATTGAATTATGAAAAATACAAAAAAGATTTTTGCCCTGCTTCTTATTGCAGGAGTTCTCTCAAACGGAGCTTTTGCTGCGAAGAAAGCTAAAACTCAGAAGGTTAAGGTTGGTGTTTGCGGTGCTAACAATGACCAGTGGAAGGCTGTTCAGTATGTTCTGGACAAGGAAAACAGCGGAATTAAAATTGAGCTTGTTGAGTTCAGCGCTTACAATCTTCCAAACGAAGCTTTAAATTCCGGCGACATTGATTTGAATGCTTTCCAGCACAAGGCTTATCTGAATAACGATGCAGGTAACAATGGTTATGACCTTACAGTTATCGGTGACACTTTGATCGCTCCTCTTACCTTGTATTCAAAGAAATACAAGAGCCTTGATGAAATCAAAAAGGCAGCAGGAAAGAACGGAAGCAAGTCTGTAAAAGCAGGTGCCCTTAAGTTTGCAATTCCAAGCGACGGTACAAACCTTAGCCGCGGAATCAAGCTTCTTGAAGCAGCTGGTCTTATTGTTGTTGATCCTGCTGCAGGCTACACTCCTGAGCTCAAGGATATTACAGAATTTGTTTACAACGTAGAAGTTGTTCCTCAAACTGCAAATACTCTTCCTCAGACTCTCGACGATTACGCTGGTGCTACAATCAACGGAACTTATGCAATTCCTACAGGCCTTATTCCTTCAAAGGACGGACTCATCATTGAAAAGCAGTCTGAAAGCGGAGACAACCCTTATGTAAATATCATCGTTGCCCGCACAAAGGATAAAGACAATGATGTTTACAAGAAAATCGTAAAGGCTTACCAGTCACAGGTTGTTGCAGAATATCTTCTTTCAAAATTTGAAGAAGCTTTCTTCCCATCTTTTGATTACCAGACTGTAAGTGCCGATAAAGCTGCGGCAACTGTAAAGACAGTTGATAAAGCCATTAAGTGGTAAAAAAAATTACTAATAAGGGGCGGGCTATAAAGTCCGCCTTTTTTATGGAGGATGTGAATATGACAGAAAGCATAGAAAAAGAACTTCTTGAAGAAATTAAAAAAGACCATGACTATGTAGTTTCTCTGCGGCGTCATTTTCACATGAATCCTGAAATTGCAAAAGAAGAATTTCAAACTGCCCTTAAAATTGAAGAGGAGCTGGACAAAATAGGTCTTGTTCACAAAAGGGTTGGCGAAACTGGAGTTTATGCAGAAATAAAGGGCAGTAAAAAATCAGTAGAGGCAGACTCATCTGACAGACCCGCAAAAACAATCGTTCTTCGTGCCGACATTGACGCTCTGCCCATTCAGGAAACTCACGAATGCGAATACAAATCAAAAATTGATGGCCGCATGCACGCCTGTGGTCACGATGCTCATACAGCCTCCCTGCTTGGAGCTGCCCGCATTCTAAATGCCCACAAGGATTTATTTTCAGGCACAATCCGACTCACCTTTCAGTCCGGTGAAGAAATTGGCTACGGAGCAAGAATTTTTGTCAATGGCGGCTATCTGGATGGTGCAGACAGAACCTTTGGCATGCACGCTGCTTCTAATCTGCCGGTTGGAAAAGTAGCCCTTGTTCCGGGCCCAAATAACGCCAGTGTAGACTGGTTCAAAATCACCGTAAAGGGAGCTCCAGCCCATGTTTCAACGCCCCAGCTTGGTTCCGATGCTGCCTACATTGCAAGTCAGATTGTAATTTCAACCCAGGCCCTTATAACCCGCCGCACTTCTCCAATGGACAATGTTCTCATAGGAATTGGAAAAATCACTGCGGGAGACGCCTACAACATCATTGCGCAAAAGGCAGAGCTTGAAGGAACAATCCGTGCCTTTACTCCGGAGGTTCGCGAAAGAACAAAGCAGTTGCTGGCAGACATGTCTAAACAAACCGCCCGTCTTTTTGGTGGTGATGCCAAGGTAGAATATATTGATTTTGCCTCACCACTTATCAACGATCAAACTTCAACCGAAGAGGTTCAGAAAACTGCCACTAGAATTTTCGGCCAAGAAAATGTAATTAAAAACCGCCAGGCTTCACTCGGAGGCGACGACTTTGCAGAATACATAATCAGAGTGCCGGGAACCTACGCCTATTTCGGCACAGGTAATCCTGCAAGAGAAGGAACTACGGCAGCCCACCACGATTCAAAATTTGATATTGATGAAGATGCTCTGCTTCAGTCAGTTTCCCTTTACACCTTCTACGCAATTGACTTTTTAAATTTATAAAAAAAATCTATCACTCATATCCAAATTTTGTATTAGTAACGATTTAAAAAAAATAGTATACCTACCTCATTGCTAGGTTATTACCAGCAAGGAGGTAATTATGAAATTATTAAAAGGTTTGATTTTTGTACTCAGTATTTTTATTTTAGGCGGATTAACTTCCTGCAGCAAGAAAACTGAAGTAAAAGATGGAACAAGAAAAATTGTTATTGGAACAGGAGGAAATACAGCCCCTTCAACCTTCCGTAACGAAAAGGATGAGCTTGTTGGTTATGAAACTGAAGTTGTAAAAGAAGTGTTCAGTCGTTTGCCGCAGTACAGTATTGAATTTGTTGTTGCAGATGCCCAGTCAACTCTTACAGGTCTTGATGCAGGCTTGTATCAGGTTTCTTACAATACCTGGGGTTACAATAAATCTCGTGGTGAAAAATATATTGTTTCTGCTCCAAACGCTGTAATTCCTCATGCAATTCTGGTTCGAGAAGATAATACAGATATTAAGAATGTTTTTGATTTACCAGGTCATAAGGTAATCACTCTGCCTGGAAACGCTAATGACAATATTTATCGTGCCTGGAATGCAAGTCATCCGGACAATCAAATTCAGGTAGGCTATGTAGAAACCATTGGAGATTTTTCACTTCAGGTTTTGGACAAAGATATAGATTTTTATTATCACTCAAAGCCTGTCATTATTGCACAGCTTGAAAAAACAGGAATACAGGGCTTAAAAGTAATCGATGTTTCTGTAGAAGACAATTACACCTTCAAGGGCGGATTAGCAGGTGGTTTCTACTACTTCCCAAGAGGAGAAGAAAAGCTTCGTGATGATTTTGATGCAGCCTTTGAAGCAGCTGTAATAGATGGTGCCATTGAAAAAATCTTCCAGAAATATTATCCGGGTTATGAATTTCTTGTTACACCTGAATACATAAAGGAATCTCGTGAGTTCATCGAAAAAGACCTGGCAAACTAAATAACCTTGCCTGAATCGGAGGAAAAGGACTATGCCAAATTTGTTTGACATTCATGTAGTTTATAAAGACTTCTGGGGAATTCTTCGTTATCTGCCGGTTACTCTTAAACTGGCAGCCGGAGCAATGCTCGCAGGTTTGATACTCGGATTTTTTATTGCACTTATTCGTGTTAAAAAAATTCCGGTTCTAACTCAGATTTCAACCTTTTATATTTCCCTTATTCGGGGTACACCAACTTTGGTACAGCTTTATGCAACCTATTTTGGTATTCCGATTTTTATAAAATATTTAAATTACTGGAATGGAACTGACATAAGAATTGCAAGTATACCGCCTTTTGTTTATGCCCTAGTTGCACTTGCTTTTAATCAGGCTGCATTAAATGCCGTTACGATTCAGGCAGCCTTACAGGCAGTAAACAAGGGAGAAGTTGAAGCCGCTTCATCACTTGGAATGTCTGGCTTTCAGTGTATGGTAAGAGTAATTATTCCGGAAGCCGTGGAGCTTGCCATTCCATCTCTTGGTAATACTTTGATCGGACTTGTAAAAGGTACATCACTTGCCTTTTCTTGTGGAATCATAGAAATGACGGCTCAGGGAAAAATAATTGCCGGAGGAGATTACCGCTACTTTGAGGCATATGTTGCACTGGCAATAATTTACTGGGCAATCACAATATTGATTGAAAGAATCATTCATAGAATCCTAATTCTTGTAAGAGTTCCAGATACTCCAAAAGAAGAAAGTAATGACAAAGAGTTAAAACTAAAAGTTAGAACAAAATCAAAAGCAAAGGAGACGGCAGCATGATTCGAATTGAGCATATTAAAAAGCAATTTCAAAATAATGTTGTTTTGAAGGATATCAGCTTTGACATTGAAAAAGGAGATGTCATTGCAATAATCGGGCCTTCTGGAACCGGTAAATCAACTCTCTTGCGTTGTATCAATCATCTTGAAAAACCAGAGAACGGTTCCATCTCCTTTGACGATTTTACCTTTGACTGCAAACAGTACGACAAAAATGATGTACTCAAACTCAGGAAAAAAACATCAATGGTTTTTCAGTCATTCAACTTATTCCAAAGAAAAACAGCTCTGGAAAATGTAATGGAAGGCCTTATCATTGTCCAGAAAAAGAGTAAGGAAGAAGCAAAGAAAATTGCACTTGAAGAACTGGAAAAGGTAAAGATGTCTGACCGCTTGAATTATTATCCAAAGCATCTTTCCGGAGGACAGCAGCAGCGTGTAGCAATTGCACGGGGCATTGCAATGAAGCCGGAGCTGCTTTTATTTGATGAGCCAACCAGTGCCCTTGACCCCGAGCTTGTAAATGAAGTTCTGGACACAATCAGGGCAATTGCCAAGGAAGGCTACACGATGATTATTGTTTCGCATGAAATGGGCTTTGTCCGTAATATTGCAAACAAAATCATCTTTATGGAAAAAGGTTCAATTGTAGAAATGGGCTCTCCTGAACAGATTTTTGAATCCCCAAAGAATGAACGAACAAGAGAGTTTTTAAGCAAAAATGGCGTTGTTATTCCGCCGGAATACGTTTTATAGGAGATTACTATGCTGGAAAAAAATCCAAAAAGAAGTGGTTCTTTTTATTCACAAATAAATTTGCATGGACTTGGAGGACACAGTTCCGTTCCTTTTAAAACCCATAACCCTCTGATTGCAGGCTCTGATTTTATTCATCTTGTTCAGAATAAGGTCTGGTTTGAATTTTCACAATTTAATAATGTCAGTCTGGTTCCAGTCAATTTTGAGTCAGGCATAAAGGCAAACATTATTCCCGAAACTGCAGAAATAACTTTTTACGGGGAATATTCACAAGCTGCAGAATTTGAAAAATTAAAAGAGATTCTCACTTCTGCCCTTCAGGCAATTTCTACAGCTTATAAAATCGAATATACAATTTCATATAAGGATTAAGGGGGAGCAATTATGGCAAATATTAGAAAACTTGTTGAAGATATAAATGATTTTCTTGTTCAAACTCGTCGTAACTTCCATCAGCATGCTGAATTGAGCAGTCAGGAATTTCAAACTAACGCATATATAAAAAAATATCTTGATGAATGGAAGATTCCATATTCAGAAGCTGGAAAAACAAGTATTGTTGCAACAATCAAGGGAGGTAAACCCGGAAAAGTTCTTGCCATGCGAGGAGACTTTGATGCATTGCCAATTCTTGAAGCAACAGGACTTCCTTTCGCTTCTGAAAACAAAGGTGTTATGCATGCCTGCGGACACGACTTTCACGGAACTTATATGCTTGGAGCCGCAAAGATTCTTAAGGATCTGCAGGAAGAAATTCCGGGAACTATCAAATTGATTTTTCAGGAAGGCGAAGAAATTGGAGCCGGTGCACGCGAAATTATTGCAGCACATTTAGTTGATGATGTAGAAAATATAGTAGCCCTGCATGTAAGCTCTGAATATGATTTAGGAAAATACACACTCAATTATGGAATTATGAGTGCTCATGGTTCTGGTGCGATTATTGATATCGAAACCAAGGGAGGAAAGCTTTCTGAACCGGAGCATGGCAGCAACGCCTTAATAGCGGCAACAGATTTGATAAATTCTTTCACTTCTCTTTTACCACAATATGTTTCGGGTTATGACCAGGCTGTATTTGTTCCAACGGTTATAAAAGTAACAGAGAAGAAAAATGATTTTCCTTCAAAGGTTCATCTGGAAATCAATTTCAGAACCTACGATCTGGAAGTTGCAAAGACACTTGATGCCGTAGCACAAAAAGCAGCAAAGGGAATTGAAGTTTCTCATGACGCAAAAATTTCTGTTGAATGCAGAGAGCCAAGTACTTCTGTAAATAATGAAAAAGAAAGTACTGACCGTGCTGCAAAAATCATTGAGCGTCTGCATGGCAAAGAAGCTGTTATCTGGGAAAAACCTGCAACCGGCGGCGAAAACTTTTCCCGCTTTCAGGAAAAAATTCCAGGAGTTTTCGTCCATATTGGAGCAATTACAAACGGAGTTTACCGAGCTCATCATACAGACAAAACAGACTTTGATGAAAAAGTTCTTGCAGATGGTTTGGAATTCCTTCTGGAATACGCCTTCACCTATCTGAATGAATAGTTTAATCAAACTTCAAAAAAAATATACTTGAGTAAAGGGAAATAAAATGGAAAAACAGATTCCAGATACAATAAGAGACAGGCATCCGGGCTTTGCCGATGTTCAGGTAGGAAGTTCAGAAGCCCTCAGAGAAAAGGCTCAGGCCCATTGTTTGAAAAATGCTCACAGAACTTTTGAACAGGGCATTCAGTGTGTTCAGGTAAACAGCATGAATGCGCTTGTAAGCCTGCAGGACACGGTAATGGTAATTCATTCTCCGCTCGGCTGTTCGGGCTGTGCAGCCTTTGGAGCAATCGACAGACTGAATGTTTACAAGCATCACCGGGGCCGTGACAATGCACCGGACAGTCATGTTATTTCAAGTGCCCTTGGTGAAAAAGAAGTAATTCTCGGCGGAGAAAAAAGACTTAATGAAACGATTGACGAAGCTGTAAAAAGATACAACCCCAAAATTGTATTCATCCTTGCTTCCTGTGCTTCTGCAATTATTGGAGACGACATTGACTCTGTAGCAGAACAAAAGGAAAAGGAATACAAAGCTAAGGGTAAGGATATTATTTTTGCACCTGTTCACTGCGAAGGCTTTAAAAGCCGAAACCACGCAACAGGCTATGACCTTGCTCTTGCTACACTTCAAAATTATGTTATCCGCGACGCTCATCCTCCAAAGCAGAAGGGGCTCATAAATCTTTTTGCAACACATTCTTTGAGCTGGGCAGACCAGCAGGAAATGAAGCGAATGCTAAACGCCATTGGTCTTGATGCAAACATACTGCCCTACAATGCAAGCTACGAAGACATTATGAAAATCCCGGCAGCAGAATACAATATTTCTGTCTGCCAGATTTTTGCAGATGAATACATAAAATTTTTATCTGAAAAATATGGTACACCTTATGCCGTAACAAATATGCCTATTGGAACTCGCAGTACAAACCGCTGGCTCCGTGCAATTGCTGCTCTTGCCGGGAAGGAAGAAGAAGCCGAAGCATTTATAAAAGCTGAAAGTGACGCTGTTCGCGAAGAGGTCGCTAGAATCAAAAGAAAAACAGACGGACTGAAGGCCTGTCTTACAGCGGGAACCGGTCGTGGTTTTGCAGCAGCAACTTTGATTGGTGACTACGGTATGAAGCTTTTGTGTATGCATACTCCTTATTATGACGAAGCCTATATTGATGACTTCAAACGTCTGGAAGAATTGCACGGCTCAGACTTTATTGTAAACATTGCAGACATGCAGCCTTATGAACAGGTAAATCTTTTAAAGAAATATAAGCCTGATGTTTTTATTGGAATGTCAAACTGGGTTTCCCGTCTTGGAATTCCTTCCTTCCATATTCTTGATACAAAGCGTCCTACCTTTGGTTACCGTGGAGTTTTGTACCTTGGCCGCAAAATTGAAGATGCACTGGACAACAATAATTTCAACAAGAACCTTTCGCTGTTTTCAAAAAATGCCTACCGCGAAGAATGGTATGAAAAAGATGCCTTCAGTTATCTTAAGCTGCCGGAAGAAAAATAAAAACTGAGAGCGGGCTGCCACTGCCCTAGCAGACAAGGAGTTTTCAAAATGGAAAAATGTATAGAAAGACCAAGAAGCCTCTGTTCACTACACGGAGCTCTTGATGTAATTGGAAATATTTATCGTGCTATCCCTATTTTGCACGCAAGCCCCGGATGTTCAATGCAGGCTTCAATGCGAACAAATCTTTATTACCTTGGCGGTTATCACGGACTACCAAGCTCTAATGCCTATGAAAAGGAAGTTGTGTTTGGTGGAACTAACAGACTGCGAGAAACAATCAAAGGTAGCCTTGAAATTATGGATGGAGACTATTATGCAGTACTCACCGGTTGTTCTATGGGAATTAACGGCGACGATGTAGACAGCGTTGTAAAAGAGTTTGAAACTTCCCCTTACCCAATTGCAAGTATAGATACAGCAGGCTTCCGTGGTGATACCTACACCGGCTACAACATGGCTTTACTTGCAACAGTAAAAAAGCTTGCTAAAAAAACAAAGACAGATTCACGTCTTGTAAATATCTACGGCCAGCCACCAAGCTCAGACATCACCTTCCGTGGAGACCTGGAAGAAATCACAAGACTTCTTGAACGAATTGGCGTAAAGGCAAATACATTCTTTATTCGCCGCGACGGAATTGAACAATTAAAAAATTCCGGTAACGCTGCCCTTAATATAAATATTTCTCCATGGCTCGCCCGCAACGTAGACACTTATTATAAGGAAGCCTTTGGAATTGAAACCCTCAGATTCAATGGCTGGCCGGTTGGGCCGAAGGATACTGCAAACTTTTTGAAAATAATTGCAGATAAATTGGGAATCGATTCAAGTCTTGTTGATAAGGTAATTTACGAAGAAGAGCTTTATGTTTACGAATATCTTGATTCCCTTTTTGGAAACTTTGAACGTCATCGTTTTATCCTAGTTGGTGAAAGCGCAAAGGCTCTGGGGCTTGCCCGCTTCCTGGTAAATGTACACGGTCATATTCCTCTTGCCCTTGTATTTACAGATTCAGTTCCAAAACAGGCACAGGAAAGTATTCGCGAAGAGGTTCAAAAACTTGACTGTCCCCGCAAGGCAGATGTCTATTTTGAAAACGATGTCTGGGAAATTGAACAGATTGCACAAAAGTATGAAGGCCGTACAACTCTTTTTATGGGAAGCTCTTATGAAAAAAAACTTGCTCAAAAGTTGAATGCCTTTTTTGCACTAACCTCAAATCCTTGTCTTGATAAAGAAATACTCAACCGTTCTCACATAGGTACTCACGGTTGCATTTCTTTAGTAGAAGATTTATACAATCATTTCTAAAATGACAACCGATATGACACAGGGGAAGATAGTTCCCCTTCTGCTTAAATTTTCCGCTCCCTTGTTACTGGGAAATCTCTTCCAGCAGTTTTATAACACCTTTGACACTTTTATTGTCGGCAGGGTTATAGGAAGTCAGGCTCTGGCGGCTATTGGTGCAACATCCCATCTTATAAATACTGTGATTAATTTTTTTAACGGACTTGCAATCGGTGCCCAGGTTGTAATTTCTCAGTTCTTTGGTGGAAAAAAATATGGCAGTCTCAAAAAAGCAATAAACACAACAATTTACGCAAGCTTTATTTTCAGTCTGGCTGCTACAGTTATTCAGATTATTCTTTCACCTTTTGTATTAAGATTGATTTCAACTCCACCAGAAGTGTTAGTCCAGGCAAACGAGTATCTTAGAATCTACTTTCTGGGAACAACCGCCCTCATTCTTTACAATATGGGCTCAGGTATTTTGCGGGCACTTGGAGATTCAACACGAGCACTTGTTTTTCTAATTATTTCGTCAATTTCAAATGTTCTGCTGGATATTATTTTTGTTGTGGTACTTGGCAAAGGAATTCAGGGAGCTGCATATGCAACTATTATCAGCGAGCTTTTAAGTGCCATCCTTGTTATAATTTCACTTCAAAAGCTGGAAAGCAAAATGCGTCTTGAGCTTAAATCTCCTCAAATTGATTTTTTGATTCTAAAGAAAATCCTAAAGTTTGGTTTACCCGGTGCAATTTCATCTGCAATTACAGCCTTTTCAAACACCTTTATGCAAAAATATATTAATTTCTTTGGAACCTCCTGCATGGCCGGCTGGGCTATTTTTTCAAAGTTTGATCAGATTGCCATTCTGCCTATGCATAGCCTGTCCAACGGAGCAACCACCTTTGTAGCACAAAATTATGGGGCAAGGAAAGACCAGAGGATCAAAGAAGGAATAAAAAAATCCTTTATTCTGAATTTCTGCATTATTCTCTTTCTGAGTCTGCTCTTGATTTTCCAGGCAAACTTTTTTGCCAGCCTCTTTTCAGAGGATCAGGAAGTAATTTTTTATGCAGAACGTTTTATTTATCTAACTGCACCATTTTTTGTAATCTGCGGATTTTCAATGCTATGTTCACATATTCTTAGAGGCTACGGAATTATATTTCTGCCAACATTAATTACCTTTTTAGGCTTTGTATTATTCCGCCAGCTTATGCTTCTCATAATTTCGCACACTACAAATTCCTTTACCCTGATTGCGCTGGTATATCCTGCAGCCTGGCCACTGGTAGTTATGATTTACCTGGTCTGGTTTTTAATCAGAAAGGTAAGAGTGCGAAGAACTATGTAATTTCAAGCCTGTTATAGAAAAAAACTATAACACATATAACTTTTAAATATTTGTAAAGCCTCTAAAAATTTTATATAACCTAGTATATAAGTAGGTATTCAGACACAACAAAAGAGGTGACAAACAAATGAAAGAAAAAGAAATTATTCAAAAAAAGCCGGCACCTATAAAGGTTTTAAAAAATCTTTTGTACAGGGCTTTTCCTATTATTGGGGTTCTTCTTGCACTTGCCTTTAATAATATAATCCCAAACTCAAGCCAGCATCCGGCTACAATAAAACCTTATTACAACAGGGTTCTCTTTGTGCTTTTGGCTCTTGCCGCTCTGGTTTTTATTCTTTCATTTTTTATTTCAAAAGTAAGAGAAGCACTCACACAAAAAGGCCCCTTTCTTTTGGGAGCCGCCGGTGTGGTAATCGTCATCAATCTTGTAACCGCAAAGTTTGCCCTGCTGCCCGTGATTTTTTTTCCAAGCTACGACAATATCTTAAGTGTTTTTGTTGAACAAACAGAGCTTCTTGGAAAATGTATCTGGTATTCTTTCCGTTTGCTTTTGCTGGGAGTTTTCTGGGGAGTTTTAGTTGGTTTTATAACGGGAGTTTTTCTTGGCTTTTCAAAAAAGGTTTACTACTGGATTAATCCTTACATCAAGTTGATTGGACCAATTCCTGCCACAGCCTGGATTCCTCTGGTTCTTACAACCTTTCCTACAACCTTTGGAGCCAGTGTTTTTATCATAGCTCTTGCAGTCTGGTTCCCGGTTCAGCTTATGACCAGTTCGGGCATTCAGAATACCAGCAAGGTTTATTTTGAAGTTGGTAAGACTCTTGGAGCAAAAACTTTTTTTCAGGTTTTTAGGATTGCCGTTCCAGCTGCCCTGCCAAATATTTTTCAGGGAGCCTTTAACGGAATCTGTGCGGCCTTTATTGCCCTTATGACTGCCGAAATGTTTGGTGCCAAATATGGAATAGGCTGGTACATAAGTTACCAGAAAGCCATGATGATGTATTCCGGTGTTTATGCCGGTCTTATTATGATTGCAGTTTTCTGTACAGTAATTATCACCGCCCTCTTTAAGGTAAGAGGAAAAGTTTTGAACTGGCAGAAGGGATTGATTAAGTGGTAAAAGACACGTCATCCCGAACTTGTTTCGGGATCCCACAGATGCTGAAACAAGTTCAGCATGACCTAATACAAGGAGAAGCCGATATGTCTGGAGAAATTAAAATATCACAGGTAACAAAAATATTTAATCAGGGCGAAGCAGAAGAAGTAACTGCCCTTAATGGTGTTGATTTTACAATTCCCGCCGGAAGCTTTGTTTCTTTAATTGGACCTTCCGGCTGCGGAAAAACAACCCTGCTCCGCTGTATTGCTGGTCTGGAAAGTCCAACCTCCGGAGAAGTAAGCGTAGACGGTACAAAAATAACTAAGCCCGGCAGCGACAGAGGCTTTGCTTTTCAACAGGCTAATCTTTTCCCATGGCTTACAATCCGCGACAATATAGCCTTTGGCTTGCGTGCGCGACACATATATAAAGAACGTAAAAAGGATGTCGATGAGTTTATCAATCTGGTGGGGCTTAAGGGCTTTGAAAAATCTTATCCCCACCAGCTTTCGGGAGGTATGAATCAAAGGGCCAGCCTTGCCCGTGCTCTTGTAGGTCATCCAAAAATTCTTTTGCTTGATGAACCTTTAGGCGCTCTTGATGCCTTTACCCGAATGACAATGCAGGATGAAATTATCAGACTCTGGCAGGAACACAAGACAACAATGGTTATGGTTACCCACGATGTTGATGAAGCAGTTTATTTAAGTGATTACGTTGTTGTTATGTCACCACGTCCGGCCAAGGTTGAAAAAATCATTCATATTGGTCTTAGTCATCCAAGAGCCCGCGGACAGGATGTCTTCTTAAAATATCGTACACAGATTCTTGAAATCTTGAATTATGCAGGAAAGGTTCAGGAAGTAGAATACGCTATTTAGCCGGCAACGATTCAGTAATTGCACGGTTTATTTTTTCAGCGTTTCGTTCATACTGCCGGTTCGGTAGCCTTGTAAATCCATGGAAACATAATTAAAGCCGATTTCCTTAAATTCGCTGACTATCCTTTCATGATTTTCAAGCAGCTTATTAAACTCATCAGGGTTTACTTCGATTCTTGCAATTGTACCCGAAGTCTCGCCATTTCCAAAG
>JAGCTZ010000104.1 GCA_017963165.1 Treponema sp. | reverse complement strand
TGTGGAGCATAGTACGCTGGAAGTGCAAAGCTGCCGCAGGCAGATTTGCACGGTAGAATAATTTCTATTCAGCGTACTCGGCGGAACAAAACTGCAAGTTTTCGAAGAAAACTTGGTAAGGTTACGAAGTAACCGACGTTCCCCACGGGAGCATTTTTTCATACCTTTTAAATTCCATTTTTATACTACGTAAACACCATTTATTAAATACTTTATATGAAATTTTCTTGCACACTTTATATGTTTGTATTATTATACATATAGTAAAATCCGTCGATTTATCCAAATTGCAGAACGGAAACTGGAGCTTATGCCCCGGTAAATCTTGCTAAAGAGGAGGTCCGTGTATGGACGCTATCTTAAACAAAAATCACTATTTATTTACTTCTGAATCTGTAGGCGAAGGTCACCCGGACAAATTGTGTGACCAGATTTCTGATTCTATTCTTGACTACAGTCTTTCTCTTGATCCAGATGCTCACGTTGCCTGCGAAACTTTTGCTACAACAAATTTTGTTCTTATTGGCGGCGAAATTAGATTTAAAAAGCAGGACATTGATATAGAAGCTTTTAATAAAAAGGCCGAACAAATTGCCCGTGATGTTGCAAAACAGATTGGCTATGACAACAGCGACAAAGGCCTTGATTATAAAACCTTTGAATTTATGAACCGACTTCACGCTCAGTCAGATGATATAAGTCAGGGTGTTGATGGAACCGGCCTTAAGGAATACGAAGGTCAGCAAGGTGCAGGCGACCAGGGAATGATGTTCGGTTTTGCCTGCAATGAAACTCCATCTCTTATGCCGGCTCCTGTTTATTATTCACATCAACTGCTGATTAAAGCAACAGAGCTCCGTAAAAGCGGAAAGCTTGCCTGGCTCAGACCAGATGCAAAATCTCAGGTTACAATTGAATATGACGGCTTCAAACCCGTACGCATAGATGCAGTTGTAATTTCGCACCAGCATGATCCAGAAATCTCACACGAACAGATTGAACAAACTATAATAGAAGAAATTATAAAGCCAGTGCTTGAACCAACCGGCCTTCTTGATGATAAAACAAAATTCTACATCAATCCTACAGGACGTTTTGTAAAAGGCGGACCAGACGGCGATTCAGGTCTTACCGGACGAAAAATCATTGTAGATACATATGGTGGAATGGGACGTCATGGTGGTGGTGCCTTTAGCGGAAAAGATCCAAGCAAGGTTGACCGTTCTGCAGCTTACATGGCACGCTACATTGCAAAAAACATTGTTGCTGCCGGCCTTTCTGACAGAGCAGAAGTTCAGCTTGCCTACGCAATTGGCGTTCCTTTCCCGGTAAGTATTATGGTAGAAACCTTTGGTACAGAAAAGTTCGAAAAGAGCAGAATTGAAGCAGCCGTAGAAAAGGTTTTTGACTGCACACCAGCCGGTATTTCAAAGACGCTTGGCCTTAAAGCTCCAATCTATTCAAAAACAGCAAGCTACGGACACTTTGGACGCGACGGCTTCCCTTGGGAAAAAACCGATAAAATTGAACAGCTAAAAAACGCTGTAACAATGTAACAGGCTAACACCTTTATTTTACATTTTTATTTGGTTGTGATTCTCTATTTTTCTGCTATAATATTCTCATGAAAGATTTTTATGAAGATTTTTCCATGCCAGCTGTCCTCAAGGAAGCAAGAATTGGACTTTGGACTATTGAAGCAAAAAAAGATGAAAATACACGTCTATTCGTCAATCCTATAGGTGCTAAAGTTCTTGGAATTGATCCAAAATCTTTTACACCAGAGCAAGCCTACTCTTTCTGGTATGATCATGTCACAGATGAATATAAGGAACACATAAAAAAAGCAATAAAGAAACTTAAAGAAGGCGATTATTCTGAGCTTGAATTTTCGTGGATGCATCCAAAAAAAGGAGAAATTACAATCTTGTTCGGCGGGATTCTTGAATCCTCTTCTAAGACAACAAAAATATATAAAGGATTTTTCCGCAACAATTCAGAGTTAAGAAATTATACAAACAGCGTAACTCTTTTTGGAATTGCACAGGCTCTTTGTCAAGATTATGAATGCGTCTATTATGTAAATATAAAAACCGGTAAATATAAAGAATATATAGGACACGGAAATTTTAAGGAATTTAAATTACAGACAGAAGGCTCAGACTTTTTTAAGGAATCTGAACAAAACATTCCATCAATCGTTTATATTGCCGACCGCAAACGTGTAAGTGATTTTATTTCCAAAGAAAACCTTAAGCCTGCAATTAAAGCCCGAAAAACAATTTCTGTCAGATATCGATTGGAAATAAACGGAAAACCGCTTTTTTACCGACTGACTGTTGCTCCTTCACTCCAGGAAGATTCAAATCACTGTATCATTGCAATTCAGAATATAGAAGAAAACGTAAAGCTCGAACGCGAGTATTCAGAAAAAATCAGGCTTGCAACAGAAATGGCAAACACAGATGCTCTTACAGGAATAAAAAATCGTCTTGCTTTTGAAAAAGCAGAAGAGCATATGAATGAAGAAATAAAAGCCGGAACAATAAGTCCTTTTTCTATCGCCATTTTTGATTTGAACAATCTTAAGAAAACAAACGATAAATACGGACACGAAGCCGGCGATGCCCTTATCTGCGAAGCTTCAAAGCTTATCTGCGAAACCTTTACCCATAGTCCCGTTTACAGAATTGGCGGCGATGAATTTGCTGTAATTCTGTTAGGTGCCGATTACTTTGACCGTGAAAAGATTTTTGCAAAGTTTCAGAAAACTGCTTCTCATAATCGAAAAGAAAATAAAGCCGTAGTTGCAAGCGGCCTGGCAGATTTTATTTTTGCGGCAGATAAAAATGTTGCAGCTGTATTTGACAGAGCCGATGACGAAATGTATGAAAACAAAAAGAAGCTTAAGAAAAAATAAACCGGAGAATTCCAGATGGAGCAGAATATAAAACAGGGTATAAAGCAGAATCAAACCAAACTGCTGTCAAAAAATCAGATAATAAAAATAATGGAACGACTCAAAGCGCAGAACCCCAATCCCAAATCTGAGCTTGAATATGTGAATCCATATACGCTGCTTGTGGCTGTTGTTCTTTCGGCACAGGCCACAGATAAAAGTGTAAACCTTGCAACAAAGCCTCTTTTTAAAGTTGCAGATACTCCACAAAAAATGCTTGCACTTGGAGTTGACGGACTTATTCCTTATATCAAATCAATAGGACTTTATAAAAACAAAGCCGCAAATATCATTAAACTTTCGGAACAGCTTATAAAAGATTTTAACAGCCAGGTTCCAGATGACCGTGATAAACTTATGACTTTAAGAGGTGTAGGCCGCAAAACCGCAAACGTTGTTTTAAATGTTATTTTCAAAAAACCGACTATGCCTGTAGATACTCACCTGCTTAGAATCTGTCCTAAAATTGGGCTTGCAAGCGGAACAACTCCGGAACAGGTTGAAGAATCGCTTTTACAAAGAATCCCTTCAGAATATCTTGGCAATGCTCATCACTGGCTTTTGCTCCACGGAAGATATGTCTGTACGGCTAGAAATCCAAAGTGTAATACATGTATAATAAATGATATTTGTAAGGAGAATAAAAATGGATGATACTCTTCACGATGTAACTGATGGGCTTAAAAGTGCCGGTAACTCCCTTATGGAACAAACCTCTTCTTTTATGAACTGGATAAAAAGCTTCCTCACCTGGGAAAATCTTTTTAAAGTTATAGGCGCTCTCATAATAATCTTTGTTTTTTGGATTATCTTTAGACTGATTGTTCGTGGCATTAAAAAAGTACCGGAGCGAAAACTTCCAAAAGCACGTTCGCTTATTCTTATAAAATTCCTTCACTACATTTTCTACGTCGTAGTAGTTATGTATGTATTAAGTCTGTTTGGTGTAAAGCTTGGCGCAATATGGGGCGCTGCAGGAATTGCCGGAGTTGCAATTGGTTTTGCTGCCCAAACAAGCGTAAGCAATCTTATAAGCGGACTTTTTGTTCTTACAGAAGGTGCAATTAAAATTGGTGATACAATTATTGTTGATGGAATTACAGGTGTTGTTGATTCTATAAATCTTATTTCTGTTACAGTTCATACACTTGATAACGAAATGGTTCGTATTCCAAACTCTACAATCATCAACACAAATCTTATGAATAAGTCATTCCATGCAAAAAGACGTCTTACAGTAACCTGTCCTGTTGCTTATGGCGATGACCTTGAGCTTGCACTTAAGACTTACCTCAAAGCAGCAAATGATTGTGAAACAGTTTTAAAAGACCCAGCTCCTGCCGTATGGGTAAATCAGTTCTGCGATTCCGGAATTGATATAACTGTAGCAGTCTGGTTTGATCCTAAAGACTTTTTGCAGACAAAGAGCGATCTTCATATTGCAATCATGAAAGAAAAAGCCGAAATTGGATTACAAACTCCATTCAACAGGCTTGATGTTGCAATGGTAGAAAACAGTTAGTTGAAATTAACATGGAAAATTATTTTTCGCAGTTTGACTGGAACACAATGATGTCGTTGAACAAATGGCCTGAAAATCCGGCCGAGTTTTACGACATCAAAAAATATCACAAAATCCTTAGTCCCGATTATCCTGACTTTTTGGACAAGTATATAGCCCTGCCAATTCTTGCGCGACTAAAAGGCGTAGGCTTGTTATGCGGAACAGACTGGACAAAGCTTTACAAAAACCGTTTTTATTATTCGCGGCTTGATCATTCTGTGGGAGTTGCCCTGATTATCTGGCATTTTACACACGACAAAAAGCAAACGCTCGCTGGCCTTTTTCACGATGCTTCCACCCCTGTTTTTTCACACGTTTCTGATTTCAGGAAAGGTGATGCTCTCACACAAACAGCAACAGAATCTGACAATGAACGGCTTTTAAAAAATGATACTGCGTTGTGTCAGCTGTTGGCCCAGGATGGACTTACAGTAAATGATATCTGCGACTATCATATCTACCCTGTTGCCGACAACGAAATTCCCCAGCTTAGCGCCGACCGCCTTGAATATATGTTTCCTTCCGGCATGGCACTAGACGGAACCTGGGATCTGCCTTCCATTGAACGAGCCTACAATGACATTACTGTTCTGAAAAATGAAGATGGCCTGGACGAAATTGGATTTAACACTCTAGAAATTGCAGAAGACTATTGCCGTCGTTTTTGTATGATTGGCCACATTCTGCAGCTTAATGAAA
Source organism: Treponema sp. (assembly GCA_017963165.1). Next base: position 3,016 of record JAGCTZ010000104.1, on the reverse strand, counting down.
ACAAGCTCACTCTTCACATGCTTGGACAGATTATGAACCTGGCCGTTGAACAAGGCGTGCTGCACGAAGATGATTTTATGGAAAAAAGCGAACGGGAGATTATGGATAAACTGGAACATGTGGCGGCCCTTCGAGAGCCTCAGGGACCCCATTTGTTCCTTGCGGTCCCTGAGCCTGTCGAAGGGCCGCTATCAAAGCTCGCCCGCCTTTACAAAACCTTCCGCACCATGACAGCAATTGAACATACAGATTGCGCGCTGCCCGAAGATGAATATTTTTCTATTTCATTGAATGTAAAACAAAGATACATTGACCCGCTGGTAGTATCGGGCACACAGACAGTGCGGCTTTCGAAAATTTCCCCTTTTGCACGTAAAATTATAAATGATTTTCTAGCCTACAAAGACACAAAATATGGGTGTGTTAAACTTATATAATTAATTCCGAAAAACTTCTTGGCTTCACATCGCTGGCAGAAAAGCTTGTACGGTGGGGACAGTGGTTGAAATTGACCACAAAATTGCCGATTAAACTACCACAAAAATGGGGATTATTAGTTGCCATTTGAACACCTTTTTTATAAATCATTACTTGCCCAAAGGGCACCGTCCGCATAGCGGCCGGCCGTAATGATTTATAAAGATTTTAAGCGGCCATGCCGCGGATAGATAGACAGTTACTCCGTAACAGTCAAAGCCGGCACAACCCCCACATCATCGACGTAAACATCGTATTTGGTGTAGTCGCCATCGTGGAGGATGTGGCGCGCTTTGTAACTATTATAATAGTAAGGAGAGCGCAGCCACCAGAAACCACCGGCACCTTCCGTTATACTCTGATATGCACCGTTTGCTATAGCGTAATCAGTTGTTTGCATAATTCTGTATTCATTATTACCCAAACCATACCGTGGATTTGTTGCTTCCTTATAGCTTAACAAATACACTTTATCTTCTGTATTTTCACAAGCATATTCATTTGAATCATAACCTGTTGAAGCTGCACTGTTATCAACTGCTGTTGTCTTAATTTTTTCAAGCTCGGTAGTTGTAAAAGCAGCGCTTAAAAATCCTGCATTTGTCCAGTCTACATCATAGCTTGTTGGTGTCCCACCGTCTGTTTCAAACTGATTTTTTGTACTATTTAAATAAGCACGTATGTTTGAATATTTGTAGTTGTTTGGGTAAATCGTTGTTTCACTTAAATCTCGATTTGATGTTGTTCCGTAATAAGGAATTCTTGAATAAATCTTATCGGCTAAAAGCAGTTTACTTCCATCGGAATAAGTTGCAATAACACGCCATTGTATTGGTTCAACTTTGTAATACGTTTCACCGACCTTTACATAGTACAGGTTGTCACTACCTAAATATTCTTTATATTTTCCATCATAAGTTCTGTTTCTGTCAGAATCGATAAAAGTAATACCTGTTATATCTGTAACTTTAGACTGTGGCCAGCTTCCAAAAGAATATTTTTCTTCTACAGTGTAACCACTCTCTAGTTTAATTTTATTCCATTTTGCCTTAAGCGTTATGTCTGTACCAACGGTTGCATCAAAATCATATTTTGTTTTCCCGTTGTACCAGCCCAGGAATTCATACAAATTGTCTTCATCATCAGTTTTTATCGGAACAGTTGGCTTTACTACTTTTTCGCCTTTACTTACAGTTTGCTTTGGAATAGCACTTCCGCCATCGGTATCAAACGTTACGGTGTATAAATTATTAACAGTCAAAGCCGGCACAACCCCCACATACCAGTCGTTAACATAGTAGTAGTAGTAGTCGTCGCCATCGTAGAGGATGTAGCGCGCGCTGTCACTATCACGATAGCTAGGAGAACGCAGCCACCAGTCCCCACCGGCACCGTTTGCTCTAGCGTAATCAGTTGCCTGCATAATTCTGTCTGCATTTTTACTCAAACCATACAGTGGATTTGTTGCTTCCTTATAGCTTAACAAATGCACTTTATCTTCTGTATTTTCACAAGCATATTCATTTAAATCATAACCTGTTGAAGCTGCACTGTTATCAACTGCTGTTGTCTTAATTTTTGCAAGCTCGTCACCAGTAAAGGCAGAAGTTAAAAAGCCTTTGCCTGCCCAATCATCATCAGATGTAGTTGTATTGCTATCTGTCACAAACTGATTTTTTGTACTATTTAAATAAGCACGTATGTTTGAATATTTGTAGTTGTTTGGGTAAATCGTTGTTCCACTTAAATCACGATTTGATGTTGTTCCGTAATAAGGAATTCTTGAATAAATCTTATCGGCTAAAAGCAGTTTACTTCCATCGGAATAATATGCAATAACACGCCAGGTTATTGGTTCAACTTTGTAATACTTATCTCCGACCTTTACATAGTAATTATTTTCAGCATCCTTATACTCTTCATTTTCCCCATCATACTTTTTACCTGTAGCGGTAAGATTACTGGCTGTTATATTTTCAGCTTCGGACTGCGGCCAGCTTCCAAATTCTATGGTTTCCCCTTTGTAACCACTCACCAGTGTAATCTTCTTTCCGGCATTTCGTAAATCTTCCAGCATATTACTGCACGAAGCAAATATAATACTTGTAATGATGGCACAAGCTGTCGCAAATATAATTAACCCTTTTTTCATATACTTTTCTCCCTTCCGTTTTTATTTTGTTTCAAAATGCCAGACGGCTCCAAGCCTTACGCCCGGCTGCCAGATTACGTCCGTACTTTCTGTGATTACCGTACACTGTGGTGCAAGCTCTATTTCAAGCTTTTCAAGCTTCGGCATACTAAGGCGTAGTCCTGCACTCAGGCAGATTATCTGGTCGGTGTAAAGGCTTCCTACAGCTTCGTCATCAGCATTAAGGCTGTGCAATACAACTCCGTACAAAAGCTCCGGCTGGAAGGCTGCAGTTGCATTTCCTAAAAGGAACGGAATGCGCAGGAACGCCCCTGCCCCGACAGTTATGTCGCAGCCGCCTTTTATAATGCTGCCCTTTGCAGGTAAATATCCCTGAGCCTCTGCCCG
>JAGCTZ010000103.1 GCA_017963165.1 Treponema sp. | reverse complement strand
GTTCGGTCCCTATCTGTTATGGGCGATGGAAGTTTGAGAGGAGCTGCTTTTAGTACGAGAGGACCGAAGTGGACGAACCTCTGGTTTACCAGTTATCCTGCCAAGGGTAAGTGCTGGGTATCTAAGTTCGGAAGGGATAACCGCTGAAAGCATCTAAGCGGGAAGCCCACCTCAAGATTAGACATCCCTGAGACTTTAAGTCTCCTGAAGACTCCAGAGAGACTATCTGGTTGATAGGCTGCAGGTGTAAGTATAGTGATGTATTCAGCCGAGCAGTACTAATAAGTCGTGAGGCTTGACCATATTGTTATTCTTTTTTAAGTTGTTTCTTTTCTTAAGTAATTTCAGTTTCAGCCTGAGAAAATCCTGATGGAACTGGAAGTTTAATGGTGTATTTAATATGCCGGTGGCCATAGTGGAGAGGTAATACCCGTTCCCATTCCGAACACGGAAGTCAAGCTCTCTAACGCCGATGATACTGCCTTTGGGTGGGAAAGTAGGTAGCTGCCGGCTTTTTTTTGTTTAAACGGATATTGTGTCAGGCACGCTGCAGTGTAACGGTTCTATACAAGGACGATTCGTGCCGTGTAAATGGATTTCATTGTCGATATCTTTGTGCGGCATAAACTTGATTATGCTGACGCCCGCATTAGGGCGTTCTGGTTGAGAAAGAAAACTTATTCTGGTGCAAGATCCTTTCTATATTGTAATAAAGAAACAGTTTTAACCACAAAAACAAAAGAAGAACTTGATGCATTTAAGAAAAGTTTGAATATGAAAATTTTAATTACAGTAATAATTGTAATCGCCATATTTGTAATTTTCTGTACAACAATATTCATTTCTGTTGGAATTGCTTTTAAAAATTTTATTCCATACAAACATTCTATTGAACTTGTTGAAAATAATCAGACAATAAAAGATTTCTTATGAAATGATTATAAACCGACAGGTATGATGTCTGGTTCAATAAGTTCAAGCGGAGATTCTTCAGGAAAAGCGACTTTCTCAAGGGTATATGCAAGGTATCGGTAGAACACGGCTATACGCTGCTTAAAATAAATCTTGACACCATATATAACACCACTTATAATATATTCATGGCACAATGGGAAAAGTTATTAAGCAAGATAAAATCGCTTGATAAGAATATGCGGTTTGCAGAACTAAGTAAAATCCTGTAAAGTTAAGGATATGTTGCATCACAACCAAGAAGCGGTAGTAGTCATTATACTTTCCGAAAACCCGGATGCAATCCTATTACCATTCCAAATCATGAACCGATAAAAGTTGTTTATGTAAGAATGGTAAAAGAAATAATTGAGGCAGAAGAAGCTAACAAGAAAAAGGAAGACTGAAATGAGAACTTTTGAAGAATATATGAAATTACCTTACAAATTGGAAATAATTCCAGATACAGAAGAATCAGGTTTCGTTGCTTCATATCCAGAACTTCCTGGCTGTATTACTTGTGGTGAAACTTTAGCAGAAGTCGTTGCAAATGCTGAAGACGCAAAAAAAGCATGGTTAACCGCCGCTATTGAAGATTGTATAGAAATTGCAAAACCAGAAACAGCTGATTCATATTCCGGTCAGTTCAAACTGCGTCTTCCAAAAACATTACATAAAACTCTCGCCGAGGACTCAAAAAAAGAAGGCGTAAG
>JAGCTZ010000102.1 GCA_017963165.1 Treponema sp. | reverse complement strand
GTCCGGAAATCAAAATCTAAAAAACGGCAGTTTAATAAGGCTAATAAATTTGGCTGTAATCTAAAACCGTCGTTTTAGTCTTAAGTTGATGATGTTGCGCAACGCCCCGGATTTATCTAAATCGCTTTGCCAGATCCTGAAGCTTGCTCATGTCCATGCCTTTAAGAGCACTTGGATCTAATCCACCAAGACCGCCCATACCTCCGGCACCGCCAAGGCCCATCTGGCTCATCATGCGGTTCTGCATGCCTTTATTGCGGGACATTTTTTTCATCATGAGCTTTGTTTTTTCAAACTGTTTAAGGAGCTTGTTTACGTCGGCAACTGTTGTGCCTGAGCCTTTTGCAATTCGCTTACGGCGACTTGGTCCAATAATAAGATGATTCAAACGCTCCTTGTAGGTCATACTCTGGATAATTGCTTCGTTCTTTTTCATACCGCTCATATCCATCTGCGAAGCATCCATACCGCTCATACCAGGAATCATATCCATGATAGACTGCATGTTACCCATCTTTTTAACCTGCTGGAACTGTTCAAGATAATCCTGAAGTGTGAACTCATTACGCTGAAGCTTTTTCTGCATTTTAAGGGCAGCTTCTTCGTCCATTGTTTCCTGTGCTTTTTCTACGAGGGAAACAACATCACCCATGCCAAGAATGCGCGAAGCAATTCGTTCAGGATGGAATACTTCAAAGTCTTCTGTTTTTTCGCCGGTACCAATAAAGAGAATTGGTTTCCCTGTAATTGTTTTAAGAGAAAGAGCCGCACCACCACGGGCATCTGAGTCAAACTTTGTAAGAATAACGCCGGAAAGTCCAAGCTGTTCGTCAAAGCTCTTTGCAATATCAACAGCATTCTGACCTGTCATGGCATCTGCAACAAGCAGAACTTCTACAGGTTCAGTAACCTTTTTGATTTTTACAAGCTCGGCCATCATTTCTTCATCAATCTGAAGTCGACCGGCAGTATCTATAATAATTGTGTCGTAGCCGTTTTTGCGTGCAAAATCGATTGAATCACGTGCATTCTTTACGGCATCCTTTGAATCTTCTTTATAAACTGGGACGCCAATTTTTTCACCAAGCTGACTAAGCTGTTCTACGGCAGCAGGACGAACTAAGTCACAGGCAGCAAGCAGAACCTTGCGTCCATCTTTTTTAAGGCGGGCAGCAAGCTTGTGGGCAGCAGTAGTTTTACCGGCACCCTGAAGACCAAGCATAAGGATAACAGACTGAGTGTCAGGTCCTTTAAGATGGAGGTCTGTCTTGGTATCACCCAACATGCTTACCATCTTGTCATAGATGATTTTTGTAAACTGCTGGCCCGGATTTACAGATTTTAGAACCTTTTCGCCCTTTGCTTCTTCTATAGTAGAATTAACAAAACGGCGTACAACACGAAGATTTACATCGGCCTCAAGCAGGGCCATTTTGATTTCTTCTACAGATTCTTCTATATTCTTTTCGGTAATAGTAGACTTACCACTTATTTTCTTAAAAATGTCACTAAAGGTATTTGTTATTTTTTCTAACATTTATTACTCCAAGTGGTGACCCTTCGAGAGCCTCAGGGACCACAATGTTTAAGGGGTCCCTGAGGCTCTCGAAGGGCCCCGGTTATATTACAAATTCAACAACTCTTTTACCATCTGATCCACAGTACTTTCTTTGTTCAAAACCTTGTACAGTGCATTACACAAAGGAAGCTTAAGATCTTTTTTCTGGGCAATTTCGTGTACATATTTACATGCAATTGCACCTTCCGGCAAATAGCCGATTTTTCCGACATTTGCAATAAGATCATCAATATTCTTAAAACGTGAAAGCATGTCAGTCTTTACAATATCCTGTCCAAAACGTCTGTTACGTCCATATTTGGATTTACAGGTAACATCAAGGTCACCTACACCACTTACGCTTGTAAAAGTTTCTGCATGAGTTGCACCCATTGCAAAACCCAGAGTCTGTATTTCATTAAGGCCTGCAGCAAGCAAAAGAGACTCTGTATTGTCGCCGACTATATCGCTTGTTTCGGAAATTGCATCCATTGCGCCGTAGACTGCAGCTACAACGTTTTTAGCAGCAGCACAAATCTGAGTACCAATAACATCAAAGCTGGAGAATACCATAAGTCCAGGAACCTTTAAAAGCTCGCGGACACGGATAGAATTTTTTGGATTAAGAGAAGCAGCAACAAGACCTGTGATTTTTCCCATAGCTACTTCTTCTGCATGACTAGGACCTGCAACATAAACCGTGCAGTCTTTATAAACTTCTGGAAGAGCAGATTCAATTGTTTCCAGAATAAGCTTAGGACCGTCAGGAGAAGGAACAAAACCCTTTGTAAGGGCTGCAATTACAGTTGAACCATCAATTATATTTGGAACAGTATTTATCTTTGCAAGTGTCTGTGCCAGAAAAATAGAAGGAGAAGCAACAAAAAGAAATTCTTTTCCAAAGGCTACCTGCCATATATCATTTGAACAGGTAATATTTTCGCTTAGTTTAAAACCAGGAAGGAAGCGTTTGTTTTCGTGCTCATTATTTATAGAAGAAACTACATCTTCTTCCAGCGCCCAAATTTCAACCTTGTGATTTCCACGTGCCAGCGCCTGAGCAATACCAGTTCCCCAGGCACCGCCACCTATGATTCCTACAGTCTTTTCTGACATAATTTATTCCTTAGCATACAAGTCGCGCCAGCACAGCTGTCGCTCTGAGGCGTTCTATCGATAATCCTAAAACGACCCTTACGGCTCGTTTTTTAACGGATTTTCGATCGTAGCCTAATACCAGCCGTCCTCGCAGTCCTTCCAGTCAAATACTTCATCTTCTTTAAACCAGAGTGCTATTTCGCGTTCAGCACTTTCGTCGCTGTCAGAAGCATGAATAATATTGCGTTCTGTATGAATACAGTAATCTCCACGAATAGTTCCAGGAGCAGCTTCGCTAGGCTTTGTAGAGCCAACAAATTTTCTTATTAAGGCAACACAATCATCTGCCTGCCATACCATAGCAATAACAGGACCAGAAGTAATATAGTCCACCAAACCCTCATAAAATGGCTTACCTTCGTGTTCTGCATAATGCTTTGCAGCAAGGTCGCCAGAAACGTGAACCATCTTCATTGCAACAAGTTTAAAACCTTTTTTCTCGAGGCGTTCAATAACCTCACCTACCAGACGACGATTTACAACGCCTGGTTTTAACATAACAAAACATCTACTCATAGTGCAACTATTATATATGAGATGTGGAATCATTTCAATAAGTGTATTATACGACAACATATAGAAAAACTGCTCCCGCGGGGAACCTGCCTTTGACTCCGCAGTTTTTCAGTATATATTCATATAAGATTATTGAAGCTTTAATTCCACATCTCTGATTATACTGTCGGGGGTTGATGCGCCGGCGGTGATTCCGATGGTTTTAAGGTTGAAAAATTCTGGGGGGATGTCGGTGGCGGATTGGATGTGGGCGGCGTGGGGACAATTTTCTTTGGCAGTTTGATACAGGCGTTTTGTATTGGCAGAGGTTTTACCTCCTATAACCAGGACGCCTTCTACCTGTTTGCACAATTCCAACAAGGCCTGTTGTCTTTCATTTGTGGCGGGACATATTGTATTCATTACTGCAAGATTATTGGACTTTGAGCGGAAAATTGATTCTATTTTTTCAAATTCCTTTGGACTGTAGGTTGTCTGGCTCATGAATATGACATTTATTTTGTCACCAGCAGGAATATCTATTGAACGGGCTTCCTGTTCATTCTGAATCTGTATGAAGTTTTTTCCGGCAAAACCAGCAATACCTATCATTTCACCGTGATTTTTGTCGCCACTGATTATTACGTAATCATTTTGATTTGTATAGCGTTCTACCATTTTCTGACTTGCTTTTACGCGGGGACAGGTTGCATCAATAATCCTGCAATTTTTTGCTTCAAGGGCTTGGGTAACTTTTGGAGAAACTCCGTGCGCGCGGATAATCACAGTTGAACCATCTGGAATTGTCTGCAAATCTGATTCTTCTACTGTACAAAGTCTCCTGCTCTGTAAATCTGCAAGCGCACTTTCATTGTGAATAAGAGGACCAAGTGAATAAACAGTCCTCTTCGACTGGCTCAGAGACTTCGAAGATTCTGCAAGAGCCTGCTCTGCAAGTTCAACAGCGCGGCGAACACCAAAACAGAACCCCAACACTTTTGCACGGATAACGTTCATAACAAAAATATATCAAAAAAAAAATAAATACTAAAGATGATAAAAAATACTCCCGTGCGGAACCTGATTTTGCTCCGCCGAGAACGCGGATAGGAAATTATTCCGAAGTGCAGACCTGCCTGCGGCAGCCCCGCACTTCCCGCGTTCAACGCTCCACAAAATCAGAACCCGCACTCCGCATTTTTTATCATAATTAAATTCTATTTTTTTATATATTTTTTTTGTTTAAAAAAAAGACCCGAAGTTTAAATAAAACTCGGGTCTCTTTATAAATTATTTTATCAGATTATTCGTCTTTCTTTGCTGCTTTGAGTGAGTGGTGAACACCAAACTCTGGTTTCCAGTTCTTGCGGCAAGCAGAAATGAAACCACTTGAAATAAAGATAGAAGAATATGCACCGCTTATCAAACCTACAATAAGTGCAAGAGAGAAGTCTTTGATGCTTCCTGTTGTAAATACAAACAGAGCAACAACTGCGAACAATGTTGTAACTGTTGTAAGAACAGAACGAACCAAAGTATCAGACAAAGACTTGTTCAAGATATCATTAAAGGTCTTTGCTTCCTGCATAAACTTAAGGTTATAACGGATACGGTCAAGAATTACGACCGTAGCGTTGATAGAGTAACCGATGATTGTAAGAACAGCAGCAAGTACAGTTGTAGAGAATTCCATCTGTGTCCAGATAATGAAAGTCATCATAATAAGTGTATCGTGGATCAATGCAATTACAGAACCAAGAGCAAAATCCCAGTGGAAACGAATTGCAGCATAAAGCCAGATAAGAAGAACTGTAAGCACGAACATAATGATAGACTTAAATGCAATTGATTTAGAGAAAGAAGATCCTATAAAGTCGGTCTTTACGATTGCAACTTTTTCTTTACCGAACTTGCTGTAAAGCTTTTCATTAATCTTAGCAGTTACGTCACCAGATTCTTCTCCGTCAACACCGGCACGAATCTGATAGCTTGCATCTGCACCATTTCCGAGCTGTTTAATTGAAATGCCTTCGATTGAAGAAAGAGCATCGCGAACATCATCAGTTGTAATTTCTGAAGTTCCAGACGGATAAATATAAAGTGTAGTTGTTGTAAGCTGATTTGTAGCGGCAGAGTTCAAGAAGAGCTTTGTTGTTGGGAATGAGCCGTTCAAAACCTTTGTAGATACACCGTCAATCTTATTCAATTCTGTTGCAAGAGCAGAAACTGTTGTAACTTCATTAAAGTTGATTGAACGTGTTTCGTTAGTTGTTCCAACACCAGTAATAACAACATCAAGCTGGCCGGCACTCAAATCAAGAGAAACCTTTGCAGCACCACTATAAGTAACTTCGGCAACAGGAGGAGCAACACGAACTTCTTCAATAAGACCAGGTCTAAAGTCAATACCCAGATTAACTCCGCGTGTGAACATTCCGACAAAACCGAAAATAATAACTGCGCAACTGATTATTGCACAAGGAAGAAATCCTTTATTAAAGCTAATTATCTTTTTCATTATTTAATCCCCCATGCAATGCTTACTTTCTTTGCGTGCAGGACGTCTGTATCGAAGTCGAAAATCAAGCGAGATACGAACAATGCTGTAAATACAGAAGAAACAACACCTATTGCAAGTGATACAGCAAAGCCCTGAATTGCACCTGTTCCAAGCCATGAAAGGAAGATGGCTGCAATAAAGGTTGTAATGTTAGAGTCCATAATTGCCCAGAATGCGTTGTCAAAACCCATAGAGATTGCAACTGCACGGCTCTTACCAGCTCTAAGCTCTTCCTTAATACGTTCGAATACAAGTACGTTAGCATCTACTGCCATACCGATTGTAAGAATCATACCGGCAATAGAAGAAAGTGTAAGAGTAAGATTGAAAGCAGAAAGAATTGAGAACATCATAAAGAGGTTCAAAACCTGTGCAACTACTGCGTTCAAACCAGACTTCTTATAGAAGATAAACATAAATACAAGGATAAGGCTCAAACCAAGAATGATAGCCATGATACCCTGATGAATTGCTTCTTCACCAAGAGAAGCACCAATTACCTGCTGGCTTTCTACAGAAAGAGGAACGTTGAGCCAGGCTGTCTGCAATACCTTCTTGATATTGTTAGCTTCATCCTGACTGAAGGCACCTGTAAGAGAAACGCTTCCAGTATTGATTGCTTCATTAATGCGTGCATTAGATTTAACCTTATTGTCGCTTACGATTGCCATGTAATCATTTACGTGAGCAGAAGTGAATTCTCCAAAAATTGTTGTTCCTTCTGCATCAAGATTAAAGGCAACCTGAGGCTGGCCTGTATACTGATCAGAACGAACTTCTGCAGACTGAACATGCTGACCGTCAAGAGCAATTTCCTTCTTAACAACGAGCCAGTCTGTGCGTTCATCAAGACCATAAGAATCCTTCTGATAAACTCCGAAAACTTCACAGTCATCAGGAATGATTGTTGGATCCATAAGTTCGCCTGCTGCATTAAATGTAGATGCAGGATTCTTTGCGTAATAAGTTTTAAAGGCGTCTGTGGCATCCATATCTGCAAGACGGAAATTAAGGATACCCTTACCCATAATCAATGTATTGATAGCATCTGCCTGAGCAGCACCAGGAATTTCGATATAGATTCTATCTTCGCCCTGCTGTCTGATAACAGGAGAAGTAAGGCCAAACTTATCGATACGGCTTGTAAGATTTTCTATAGCATTTGCCATAGCTTCTTTTTTGAACTCTGCAGCATTTTCAGAAGAAACGCTATCGCCCTGAGATTCAAGAGCAGCATCCAAATCTGCCTTTACGATAACGTTCATACCACCAGAAAGGTCAAGACCAAGCTTTACAGAATTGTCATAATAGTTTTTAGCCTTTAAGATTTCATCACGGTATTTAGCCTGAATAACATTCATAAAATCAAGCTCTGTGTCATAAGCCTTAAGAACATCAGCAACTGTCATGTTTTCAGGTGCTTTTGCGCCATATGATTTATACTGTTTGGCAGCGGCTTTGTTGAGCCATGCATATTCACCGTCAAGAACTGCAGATGAATCCTTTGCCAAAGATTTAATTGTGCGTACATCTTCTGCAGCCTTACTTTCGGCATAGTTCTTGATATTTTCCGTTGAGCCCAAAGCAAGCTGTTGAACTTCCTTTGGAGTTCTTCCATACCAGCTTATTGAAGGCCAGAGGAAAACGAAACAAATAGCAAGAACAGCAAGAAGAATAACTAAGCGTGTTCGTTTGTTCATTTTTATTTAACCCCGAATTATTTATTTGTTTTCTTCTGAAGCTGCTTCTACCTTTTCAGGTTCTGCGGCTTCTTCTGATTTTTTTGCTTTGCCAAATGCAAATTTTTTCTGTTTTTTAGCAGCAGCGGCTTCTTCGAGTTTAGCCTTTTCTGCATCAGAAAGCTCTACAGTAGAAATAGCAGAGCGGTTGAATTCGATTTTGCAATCATCGTCAACCTTTACAATTACAGTATTTTCTTTAACTGAAGAAATTACACCGTGAATACCACCGATTGTAATTACTTTATCACCCTTTTTGAGTGCAGCAAGCATACGTTCTGTCTGCTTCTGCTTCTTATTCTGAGGGCGAATAAGGAAAAAATAAAATATTGCAATGATAAGTAATAAAGGAATAAAAGATCCTGCCATACTAGCTGGACCAGCAGCCTGCTGTGCGCCAGCTGTCAGAAATGGAATGAAAGACATATATTTTCCGTCCTGTTTTTAATATGTTTTTTTGTTGATAATAATATCAATTTTACAAGAATACCATTTATAAGGAAGGATGTCTATAGTGTCAGGAAGGCTTACTATTGTATTAATTGTGTAAGTGCTTCGTTCAGCTTGCGGACAGAAGAATCATTCGGGTTAATGGCGACAACCTGCTTAAGGTAATATTGTGCCTTGCGGTAATCATTTTTGTCATAATAAATTTCATAAAGCCTGAACAATGCATCGCAGTTTCTAGGATTTGCAATCAGGCTGGAACGCAAATCTGCAAGTGCAGAATCTTCGCTTCGTTCAAGAAAGCTCTTGCGATAATAAAGATAACTTTTGATTTTAGAAGAAGCCGTTGGCATCATTGATTCTATAAGCTTAATTGATTCATCACGCGAAAGCACCTGTGTAGATGCAAGAACATAAGTCTGAATAATTGTCTCGCTGGAAGGATTTGTATTATAAGCTTTTTTTGCAACATCCATTGCTTCTGAATTCTTTTTAAGCTTAAGACAAACTGTTACATGTTTAAATATAAGATCTTCATTTTCCGGTTGTGATTTAATAAGACGGCTGCTTATATCATAAGCTTCCTGCCAGTTTTCGCGCTGAACAAGACCTTCGAGGGCATAAATCAAAGCAGCGCTGTTGGAAGGATTTTTTTCAAGTACAATTGCCGCAAGCTCATCTGCATATTTACCGGCGACAGGTCCGTCAGTTACAGAAGAAATGCGGGCTGCAATAAGAAGCGCATCAAGATTATCGGGATAAAGCTGCATTGCTTTTTCGATAGTTTCTGTTGCTGCATTTGTATTTTTACTCCAGTCAAGCTGAACTCTTGCACGAAGAATCAGATAATCAATATTCGTATCATTCTGGCGGGCATACATATCAAGCAGCGAAACTGCATGTATATAATCATTCTTTTCTATAAATATCTTTGCGCGGAACAAAACAAATTCAAGATCATTTGGAGTCTGCTGAAGAACTCTGGCAACATATTCTTCGGCTGCAGTATAATCGCCCTTTTCAAAAGCAATATAAGCATTCTGCTTAAGAATCTGAAGGTTTGAATTACTACCGGAGCCACCGGCTTCTTTCATAACTTCTTCGGCAAGTGCAGATTTTCCGTTTTTACTTAAAACCTTTGCATATTCAAGAAGAATTTCGAATACATGAGAACCGTCATAAGCTTTTTTCAAATACGGCTCTGATTTTTCATAAAGGCCTGCCTTTTCGTAATAAACACCTGTAAGATAATTTGCTGCAACAGATTCAGGACAGAAGGTCAAAGATAAAAGAAGGCCTTTTTCGCACTGAGCCTGAACATTCGATGTGATGTTTGGTGTAAGAAAAACAAGTACAGGAAGAAAAGTAGAAAGGAAATCTGTATTACCCGTGCTTGTGTCATAAATACCTTTTTTTACAGAATTAAGAGCACCAGTATATGGAGTTTCTTCCGTTACATCGTAAACATTCCAGGAAACCTTCTGTGAAGACCATAAAATGCGCATCATTTCGCTTGCAGTATAAATAAGAACCTTTTCGCTTTCTGAAAGTTCTGCTTCTGCTTTACGAAGACTTGTCATTGCTTGTGTCAAAGAATCTGGAGAACCAATTTCTACATTTTTAAGGATTTCTGGATCGATTTTAGAAAAATATGATTTTGGTTTTGAAGCAGATGGCAGCTTAATAGCTTCTGTTGTTTCCTGAACTGGAGCAGTCGCAGTCGAAATTGTGTTTGAAGTTGAAGTTTGAGATACAGTTTCCTGAGCTTTTGGAGCTTCGTAAGTTCCCTTTGAATTATCTACATCAACAGCTTCTGTTTCATTTTCCGGAGTAGAGGCACACGAGGTTAAAAAAAATGACGGCACGACTGCCATCCATACAGCAAGTGCACAAGCAAAAGAGAAAAAATGCCTTTTCTGAACAGGAAAATTATTTTTCTGCAACACTACTCGCCCTGTTTATCATCCTCAATTATATCTTCGGCATCTATTTCTGTATTTTCATCACTTACAACAAGATTTGTATATTTTCTTTGAAGCAGGAAGAATCCAATAATAAAAATGCCCGACATTATAAAGAACAACGGACCACCCACAATAGCAACATCACGGAACGAAATCTTTATGATTTTTAGCGAAAAAAGCATGAACCATACGCCTAAAAGGAAAAGTGTAATAGATGGAATAAAATATCTGAATAGAAGCTTTTTGTATCTGATAATTCCAGCTATAAAAAGGAAGATACCTGCAGAAACACCTATTACAGGCCATACTTCTACAAATGCAAACGGAATATAATTACAAAGACGGAGCCAGATTCCTGTGCCCCAGAACAAAAGCTCGAGCCCCATAAAAATCTGATGTATTTTTTTTGTGAATCCAATTCCAATTATGGTAACACAAAGTCCAAAAATTGCTGCAAGAATTGAAAAAGTATTAAGCAGAAGATTGCTTTCAAACTGCTGAATGAGGATTGCAGATATTATTAAAAACAGAATTATGGCAACACCAATTGAGAGTATTAAATCAGCGATAAACGAACTAACCTTCTTCATAACATCCTCACTTATAATATTTGATTATTTCATTCTAACTGTAAAAAATAATCTTTACAATAATAAATCACTATGTTAGATTAAAAAATATGAAATTTCAAAAACAAAGTGTTGTAATTCTCCTTTTATTTTTTATATTGCAAAGCACATTTTTGTTTTCGTGTAAAGAAAATACATATTCATCAACATATACAGCCGAAGAAACCCAGAAACAGCTTAATAATCTGCTCCAGACACAGGAACTTGATTCAAAACAGCGCTACACTATTATAAACCAGATTGCAAACAGCCTTCTTGCTGCCGAAGATTATCAGGGAGCTATCCTTTTACTTACAGAATGGGTTGAAAAAAACCCGGATGACACTTACAACTCTTACTGGCTGCTTATGACAGCACACGCATATCTTTCGATTGGCGCAGAACCTATTGCAGAGTATTATTTTGATAGAATTCTTACTAAATGCCCCGATCTGCTTGTAAAAGGCAATTCAATTCATTTTATGTGCCTGCAGAATCTTATTCAGATCAGTAAAACTCCAAGTCATAGAATTAAATATTTTAATGAGCTTATAAACAGATTTCCTCAGAATATCAACACAACAGAGCTTTATCTGCGACTTGCACTTGAATATGAAAATGATAATCAATGGAATCAGGCGCTAAAAATGTGTGAATTATTTGTTCAACAGCCTGATGCAACTACAATTCAGATTCCGGGTGAACCTGATGCTTATAAAAATGCCCGTCATCTTATTGATTTTAACAATTCTTCTAAGGATTGGACCTTTGAAACCTTGCAGGAGCTTGAATCGGCAGTTAAAAAGGCTATTTCAAACAGAGACTGGCGAGCACTTGACCGTTATAAAGCAAAGGTTAACTTCTTTTCTATGTCATGGCGCCAGGATGAAACAGATCCTAATGCACAGGAAGAGTTTTCTATGGGCGACTGGATGATTCGTAAAGCTCATTATGCTGATACACTTGATGAAGCATCTAACGAAAATGAAGCCTATCTTAAAACCTGGGGCTGGAGTACTTATGTTTCTACCTGGTATCTGTATTTCCGCAAAATAAACTTTCCGCTTGATCCCGATATAAACGGAAACTGGGAATGGGCAGGCATTTATATCGGAAACAAGCTTTGATGAAAAGATTAGCATTGCTGATTTTGATTTTTTTCTCTTTATGTGCAGCGGTTTCGGCACAGAATGAAGAAATCGTGCTTCCGGAAGATGAAATAATAATCACTGAAGAGAAAATTTCGGTCCCGGAAAATAAAACTACCGCCCCGGAAGATATAACTGCGGTCCCTGAGAATACAACCACGGTCCCTAAATCTCGACCTGCGATCCCTGAAGATGCAACCGCGGTCCTAGAACCTCAATCTGCGGTCCCAGAGCCACAATCTGCGGTCCCTGAGCCTGTCGAAGGGCTTGAAGAAATCGAAGGTATCGAAAGCCAACCAGAAGCACACCCCCCGACACAAGAGCTTCAAAAAAATCCCCTTACCCTGCCTCTTGCAGAACGCGATGAAATTGAACGATTCCGAAAACAATATCTTGATCCAAAATGGACACAAGTTTTATATAACGCACTTGAAAATGCCATAGATTATCGTCTGTATGTACGAAAAGCACTGGAAGAAGCAGGTCTTCCGCCGGAGCTTGAATATCTGCCGATTGTAGAATCAAATTACAAGACAAATGCAAAATCAAAATCGGGCGCCCTTGGTTTATGGCAGTTTATGGCAAACAGCGTAAAACCATTTTTAACACTTAATGACTATGTAGATGAACGCCTTGACCCATGGAAAGAAACAGATGCAGCCCTTAAAAAGCTTAAGGAAAACCATGACCTTTTTGGCGACTGGCTTATTGCAATCGGGGCATATAATTGTGGAGCAGGCGCAATGTCCCGTGCTCTTGCAAAAGCAGACAAAAAAGATTTCTGGTATTTATGCGATAAAAACCTTATTCCTTCACAAACTCAGCTTTATGTTCCAAAACTGCTTGCAATTGCAGACCTTGCTACTAACAGCGAGTATTTTGGCATAGACATTCCGCTTCATCAGGAAGAATACGAGGTTCTTTACAATGAGCGCAATGCCGTTTTTGATTATGTAACTGTAGACAAAGCATATTCTATAAATACTCTTGCCCAGAACATGCGGATAGATCAGGATGAACTAAAAAGACTAAATCCTTCTTTTATACTTGGATTTACACACCCTTCTACAACTTCAACAATCAGACTGCCGGCAGGAACAGAACTTCTTGCAAGAAGTACACTTGAAACAATGGAGCCTATTGATTTTCCTATCAAATATACTGTTGTAAAAGGAGATTCCCTTTGGAGTATTTCCCGCCGCTATGGATGTACTGTAAGTCAGATTTGCGAACTCAATGGTATTCAGGAAAATGCGCTGCTTAAGATAGGAAAAATTCTTTATATTCCTTCAAAATAACCCGATAATGAACTAATGAAAAAGAATCTGTTTAAAACATTAGGAATTTCAATTTTTCTTTGTCTGGCAGCCCCTTGTACTTTTTTTGCGGCTGAACCAAGTCTTGAATCAACCAGTGAAATTAACTGGATGACAAGAAGATTTACCTCAAATCTTACGCTTGATACAAAAAAAGCAGGCCTTGAAATGCCTTCCGGAAAGAAAAAGGCTTCTGCCCTTATAAGTTCAAAAATATCACAGCTTATTCAGCCTCCTCTACTGGCCTTGTACACAGATTCTTCTAATACTCTGGAAGATTGCATTATCTCCGACAATCTTTCACTTGATGACCTTTACAGCTTTATAATGAACGGCTACAAAACTCCTGATGTTTTTACGCCAGATGCAAGTACACTTTATTCTACAAACACACTTGAAGTAGACAAGCTTGGACAACTGCTTGTAAAACATAATTACGGCTATTCCCAGGAAGAACCTATTGATATAGTTCCTTCGCGCGCTTATTCTGGAATAATAATTGATGCACGCGGACTGCTCACAGTTCATGGTGAATTTGTAGAAGACAAAACAAATGCCTGCTTCTTCCCTGTAATCTGGGATGAGAACATGAACATTATTTATGAAAAAAATACAGCAGAACCGGATATTGTAAAAGCTTCGGGGCTTGTCACTTATGATTATTCAAACAACACAGATCGTTATGCTTCAAGAGTCGGAAACGATCCTCTTTATATAAAAGCGACAGAAGTTTTTGGAATAAACAGAACAGATCCTGTTATAAAAAGAAATGATGCACTTAAGATTCTTACAGTACCAGAAAACGTTGAGCTTTTGAATCAGGGCAAGGTTGTTATTCTGCTGGATCAGGACAAGCTTGTATACAATGTTGCAACACCAGAAAAAGACAGAACTTATTATGCAAAATATGAAGCAGTAAAGCAGTATTTCTATCAGAATGCAATTCCAGATGTAACAGTTTCGGACACAGCAGAAGGTATTCTTTTTGCCATAAATCTTAACTTCTATCCGGATTCTCCTGTCCTCCTGCCAAGCGAAGCAACCCGTATTCAGCAGATTGCAGAACAGTTGAAGGAGCTTTTGATTGATGACGGTTATACTATTCTTGTAGAAGGTCATACTGCCGATGTAGGAAAACCAGTCGGTCAGTTAAATCTTTCAATTGAAAGAACTAAAACTGTACGAGATGCACTTATTGCCGAAGGAATAGAACCTTCTATATTTACTTACAAGGCTTACGGCGGAACACAACCAATTGCTTCTAATGACACAGAAGAAGGCCGTGCTCAAAACAGACGCGTTTATATTACTGCACGACCAAGAGCAACATATATTCAGCGAGACTGGTAGAAATTATCTGTTCTTTTCTTTAAGCATTGCATCTTCGGCTTTTGCCATAAGTTGCTGAAGATTATAGCCGAATCTTAATGACGGGAACATAATAAAGCCTATAGAAACTGCAAATTCAAAGGACATATTATTTTCTTCTTTCCAATCACTTAAAGATTTATCGATACTATTTTTTACACGCTTATAGCTGTCTACTGTAAAGCCTGGACTTATTACAGCAAACTTATCTCCGCCAAGACGCGCAATTAAATCATTTGAGCGGAAATGATTTACAAGAATCTCTCCAAATGCCTTTATAATTCTATCACCAGCGGAATGGCCAAAAGTATCATTTATTTTCTTCAAATCTTTAAGATTAAAATAAAGGATAAGTCCGTTCTGCCCCATTGACTCTGAATATTTCATAAGGGTTTCGCCAAGCTCATTAAAGCCGCGGTTATTTTTAAGCCCGGTAAGATAATCAATATGAGCTACCTGATTAATAATCGTATAATCCTTTGTAACAGCCTGCTTTTCCTTTAACTTCTGCGAATATGAAAAGCTTTCATCAATCTGTGTGGCGACAGCCTTTGCAACAAGGTCATAAACACTTGTATCAAAACGACCTCGCTTCATAAGGATATATCCATACTGAATTGTATTATGGAACAAAGACATTGCAACAAAGCCTTCGGAAGAAAAATCAAGATAGCCTTCGGGAATAATACATTCAGAAGGATCAAATTCGAGCGGAAGCTTCACACCAAATCTATGTTCTTTTTTTGAATAATCAAAGCAGGAAATAAGCTTAGCCTTTGCAGGAAGATTAAAGTATTCAAACGGTTTAAGGAATTCTGCCGGCTGTTCATAAAGTACAACTGCAGCCGCTTGCAGACCAAAACCGCTCAACTGATGCGTAATAAACTTTCCAACCTCTTCAAAATCGGCATCGAGCTGAATATATGTATCCATCAAAGCGGCCTGAAAAACCTGCTGGCGCTTATTGAACCATTCTGTAACAGAATAACGGTCTTTTGCGGCGGAATCATCAGGCATATCAATTGAAATATATTCATTATCCCTAAACTGCTTTGTTCCAGTCTTTTTCTTATCTGTTGATTCTCTTAAAATTGCTTTTGCTTCGATTGTCTGAACAGGTGGAACTTCTTCGCAGTTTATCTGATTTATAAGAGTAAGCGCTGCCTTATATCCCTGATAATAAACCTGCTGATTTACAGTTGTAAGAGTTGGTGTAAAAAACGATGCCCGCTGCATATCATCAAAACCGGTAACAACTATATCATCCGGGACTCTAAGATTTGCTCTTTGAGAACAGAAATCAAGACATGCAAAAGCAAGGTCATCATTCATTGCAATAATTGCATCAAAATCAAATCTGTTTTTCTTTTTTGTATAATAATCGTTGAGCAATCCATAAGCCGAAGCATAATGGAAATTACTTTTCCACAAGGTAATATTATTCGAAGAAATTTTATTCTTTTTAAGTTCTTCCTTTATTATTTCAGCGCGAAAATTCATTTCCTTTGAATCGCTTTCGACACTCATGATTCCAAACTTCTTACAGCCCTGCTCTTTTACAAGATAAGCAACAAGTGCTTCAAGCGATTTTTTTGCATCACAAATAATTGAAGGAATTCCTGGAATTTCATGGGCAAGACTTACCATCTTAAGAGGCTTATAGGAACGCAGGTAAGATGTAAATGCCGATTTTGACATTCCATGAAGCTGAGTGCCCGAGGAAATAATAATTCCATCTACATTATTTTCTGTTACCTGGGCAGAGATTGCGAGATACTGATAGTCATGTGCAGTATTATTATCCGGCTTGATTTTACCAATCTGATAAATCAAAAGCTCGACATTGTGCTCTTTACAACATGTTGTAATTCCACTGATAAGACACTCTGAATACTCCGAATTAAGATAATCTGCTACAAATCCGATTCTAATTTTAGTACGTTTCATTTGATTTAATTATAAAGGGAAATGTAATATTTGACAAATAATTTGGGCTTGAATTTTTTAATTAAAAAATTCTATTAATGTCAAAGCGTCCCTTATTAAATTTGAAATGATACAGTATTCGTTCGGCTGATGTGCCTGATCGTCAAGCGAGCTCCACACAACTGCATCATAACCTTCGCGCCTGAATTCTGCACCTACCGTTCCACCGCCAATTCCAATAAATTCTGCTTCAAGTCCGTGAACTTTTTTAATGGCTGCAGCAAGCTTTTGGGCAACTTCTGATTCTGCAGAGGTAGCAGGACTTTCTGATTTCTGGACACATTCATATTCTATGCGAACATTGTATTCCTGTTCGATAGCCTTACAGCATTTATCAAATTCCGTAAGGACAGAAGCAATACTGTAGCATGGAAGAATACGGCAGTCTGCATAAAACCAGTCTTCGCCAGGGATGATATTTACGCTGTCTACATTCTTTTCGCGCTTTGTCGGCTGGAATGTAGAATAATCAGGCTGAAACAATTTGTCGTGTCTGTCAAAAATCTTTTCCAGTTCATGAAGCTTAACACTTAAAGCACATGCTGCAAGGCAGGCATTTGCACCGCTGTCGGGACGGGAACCATGAGTTTGTTTTCCCATAACATGAACCTTAAGCCATACAATATTTTTTTCCGCAATTTCAATTGTCTGTCCAAGGGTGTCGCCGCCATCAGGAATAAGGATAAGATCATTTTTATTAAACAGCTTTGTATTTGCCAGAAGCCAGGTTACACCATAAGTACTGCCATTTTCTTCATCGGCAACAAAAAGAAGCTTTACTGTATGAGCTGGAACAAGGTTATTTTCAAGAAAATAAAGTGCAGCAAAAATACCTGAGCACAAGCCCTGCTGATTATCCTCTACTCCACGGCCATATATCTTTCCGTCTTTTTCTACTACTTCCCAGGGATTTGTATTCCATAAAGAAGGATCTCCAACCGGCACAACATCCAAATGAGCCATTACCCAGATTCGTTTTGAATCATCCTGCCCCGGAATTGTAACTACAAGCGATGGACGTTTACAGGAGCTTACTCTGGAATCTGGTGCTTCAAAGCGTTCTATATTCGAAAAGCCTGCATTTTTAAGCCAGGCTTCCAGCGCATCACATTTTTTTGTTTCGCCGTCGCCGCCGCCTTCTGGAGCAATTGCAGGAATAGAAGTCAAAAGAGTCTGAAGCTCTATAATCTGTTTTGTCTTATTCTCAAGGTATTCTTTCTGTGTCATTATTTGTAAACTTCCCATGTAGTGCGTACAAGTGTATCAACATCACTGAACTTTGGTTCCCAGCCAAGCAAATCTTTTGCAAGCTTAGAAGAAGCATAAAGACTAGCAGGATCGCCAGGTCTACGTGGAGCTTCTGCTGCAGGAATTGGTTTTCCTGTAATTCTGCGGGCAGCTTCTATAATTTCTTTTACAGTTGTACCCTGCTCTGTTCCAAGGTTAAGTTTAATACTCTTATCATTTTTCTGAATATATTCAAGTGCCATAACATGAGCACGTGCAAGGTCTGTTACATGAACATAATCACGAATACAAGTGCCGTCGCGGGTATCATAATCAGTTCCAAAAATCTTAAGTTCGCGCTGACCAAGAGCTGCTTCCATAACACGAGGTAAAAGATTTTCTGGCATCTGTTCAAGACCTCTTATTTCTCCTTCTGGATCATAACCGGCAGCATTAAAATAACGCAGAGCTGCAAAGCGCATTCCTTTAAGCTGATCATACCAGTCCATGAATTCTTCTATCTTGAGCTTTGTAAAGCCGTAATAATTTATAGGATTTTTTGGATGATTTTCGTCGATTGGAAGATACTGTGGCTCACCAAATGTAGCAGCAGAAGAACTGAAAATCATTTTAAGACAGCCGTATTTTACAGCAGCATTCATGATATTCAAGGTTCCTGTAATATTGTTTACACTGTATTTTTCCGGTTTAATCATACTTTCGCCTGCAGCCTTAAAAGCAGCAAGATGAACAAAAGCATCAAAGCCCTGTGCAAAAGCTGCTTCGATATCCTGTGGAATAAGAATGTTTCCATAAATAAAATCGTTTTCCGGGAAAAGATTACATCTAAGTCCGCTTGAAAGATTATCAAAAACAGTTACTTTATGACCTGCTTTCATCATTTCCTTAACAACATGACTTCCGATATAACCGGCACCACCAATAACAAGTACTTTCATTTTAATACTCCTCCACAGTAAAAGTTTTTTTATAGATTTTTATATAAACATAAGGATTTGTGTACGGATTTTCAAAACCTTCGTATTCTGGATTTATTATAACCCAGGTTTCATTGATAAGATTTTCAGCAGGGAAACCGGCACTTTTTTCGTCAGCAAGGATTTTGCAGATATCAACATTTTTACCGTCGGCAGTAATTACAATTAATTCCTGCTCCTGTGACGATTCGTTTTGAGCCTGTCCTAAAAGAAATGCTTCTGCCCATTGCGGATATTCACTTCCAAAGCCGCTGTACTGCCAGTCACTAAAAAAAAGTTCAACAGGTTCGGCTTCTAAAATTATATCCTTATCTTCCGGCCGATCTTTCGAAGCACAACCGGAAAACACAACAATCAGAAGCATTATAAAAAATAAATAAATATGCTTTTTTGACATTAGCTTATTAATCAAAAAATCCCTTAGCCTTTAAAAGCTCTGCATTCAAAATTCCGCCAAGAGCAGCACCTCGTTTTGTATTATGACTCAAAGCTACAAACTTAATATCAAATACATTACATGGGCGAAGACGACCAATTACACAGGCCATTCCCTTTTCTGTTTCGCGGTCACGACGTGGCTGTGGACGGTTTTCTTCGTGGCGAACAACAATTGGATGTTCCGGTGCGCTAGGAAGATTAAGCTCTTGAGGAACAGATTTATAGCTTGTCCAAACACGTTCAATTTCTTCGAGGCTTGGTTTTTTGTCATCTGGTAAATCAAACTCAAGAGAAACACAGGCAGTATGTCCGTCTACAACAGGTACGCGGGTACAAGTAGAAGAAACAAGAGGACCAGCTGCATTTTCAATCTTTCCATCTACAACCTTACCAAGAATTTTAAGACATTCTTTTTCTGTCTTTTCTTCTTCGCCGCCAATAAATGGAACGATATTATCAATCATATCAAAGGAAGCAACACCAGGATATCCGGCGCCACTAGTAGCCTGAAGCGTTGTTACAATCATGCGCTTAACTGGGTAGCCTGCCTGAATCAAAGCGTGTAATGGCATCATGTATGTCTGAAGCGAACAGTTAGGCTTTACAGCAATAAAACCTTTGTCCCAGCCGTGATGCTTTTTCTGTTCTGCAATAACATCAAGGTGCTGCCAGTTGATTTCAGGTACAAGCATAGGAACATCTTCTGTCCAGCGGTTAGCACTTGCATTAGAAACTACAGGAATACCTTCTGCGGCATAAGCAGCTTCGAGTGCCTTAATTTCATCCTTGCCCATTTCCAAAGCAGAGAAAACAAACTGACATTTTCCGATTGCCTTCTTTTCGTCGTTTGCATCTTCTACGATGAGGTTTGCAACTCCTGCTGGAATTTCTGCTCCAATAAGCCAGCGGTTCTTTACAGCTTCGCAATATGGCTTACCTGCAGAACGAGGACTTGCAGCAACATAAGAAACTTCAAACCATGGATGATCCTCAAGCAATTTAATATAGCGCTGGCCTACCATACCCGTAGCGCCAAGCACACCTACCTTTATTTTATTCATAATCATTACTCCTTTTATGAGGTTTTAGGTTTTAGGTTCTAGGTTTTAGGTTCCAGGGATAATGTAGGGGAAAGCCTTCCCCTGTCTCGCACTTCGTTGCTCGCCACCCCTTCACCTAGGGGCTCCGCCCCTAAAACCCTAGCACCTATAACCTAGCACCTATAACCTATAACCCACAATCCTTTATAGCCTTTTCAATAATCTTCTTAGCATCATCATTAACTTCTACCAATGGAAGTCTCAAAGCACCTGCAGGCATTCCCTTAACATTCATTGCATACTTGATTGATGAAGGGTTTCCGTCGCAGAACTCTGCCTTGAAGAATGGAGCGAGTCTGTAGTGGATCTCGCGGGCCTTCTTAAAGTCTCCGTCCAATGCGGCAGCTGCCAGGTCATGCATCAAAGCAGGAATCATGTTGGAAGCAACAGAAATAATTCCGTCACCACCGGCTGCAATCAAAGGAAGTGTAAGGCCGTCATCACCGCTCATTACGGCAAAATCAGGCTTTTTATTCTTAATCTGTCCGATTACTTCCATCATCTGGCTTACAGAACCACTTGCCTCTTTAACACCGGCAATATTTGGAAGTTCTGCAATGCGTGCAAGCAAGTCTGTAGGAATATTCAAACCAGTACGACCTGCAATGTTGTAAACGATGATTGGGATTCCAACCTTTGACACAGCTGCAAAGTGCTGATAGATTCCTTCTTTTGAAGGCTTGTTGTAATAAGGTGTAACAACAAGTGCAGCATCTGCACCAGCGGCCTTTGCACGTTCACAGTAATGAACAGCATCTTTTGTATTGTTAGAACCGGCTCCAAGAATAATTGGGATTTTTTTGCCTGTAGATTTTTCGAAAGCACGAACCTCTTCCATAACAATCGAAATAATCTTGTCTTCTTCTTCACCAGGCTTTTCATCCAGAGTCGGAGTTTCAGCAGTGGTTCCAAGAGGAACAAGACCATCGATACCCTGTTCGAGCTGATGTTTGACATTTTTGCGGAAGCCCTCAAAGTCTACAGTACCGTCACCATTCATAG
>JAGCTZ010000101.1 GCA_017963165.1 Treponema sp. | reverse complement strand
TGATAGCATTTCAAACTGTGCTGAATATTCTTGCAAATTGCTGTGTCGATGTATCTTCTTGCAGTCTCATCATCACGGAAGGAAGCTTCCTCGACATTCAGTTCAGCATCCTCGAAATCCAACTCACCTGCTTTAAGGGTTCCATCATAACGGATATATTCATCAATTGATGTTATTACTAAAAGTCGTGCATGTTCTTTATAAGGAATAAATGTTGTATGAACGGTAACGGCTCGATCATACAGCTCTTCGCTTTCTGCAAAATAGAAACCGAGGGAATCCGTTCCTGACAAAACAAACTTCAAACCCTGAACGGCGTACACATCAGAAAGAAGAGCTGCATTATCAATAAAATCTTCAAGCAAAGTAATTTCATCAATCAGGAAAAACTTGATTCCCTTTTCGCGTGCAAGTTTTATATCCTTATTCAAATCTGCAATTGTTTCCCCTACCCTTGCCTTTATGTATATTGTCTGTTTTCGGTCTTCCTCTTTCATGTCCAGAATAAGTTGTTTGAGGAGAGTCGTTTTTCCGGTACGGCGAAGTCCATAAACAAGACAAACCTTGTCCGCTGGTTTTCCGTACAGATAGGAAGAAATCTTTTCGTAACAGTCACGCTTCTTAAAATCTTTGGCAGTTTCTGCCATTTCCAAAAGTCCGGATCCTGTTATAGCATTCATTATGAAAGAAGTGTTGTCATCAGGCTTTGCAGATGCAGGAAGATTCTTTTTCATTTCTCGAAGTTTCTTTTGTAATTGGCGACGTTCTTCAATCAGAGGCCTCATTTTTTCAGCTTCATCGTTTGTGAGAAAATTGCTTACTGTTTTTTTGTTTTCTTTATACTGCTGATAGAAATAAGGCTTGCCGTCAATATTCTTAGTAACGATTGTTCCACGTGGTAAAGCCTCTATTTTCTTTTCCAATTCTTCTATAGATTCAGCCATAAAGCACCTCTTACTACCATACTAACACCTACTAACACCTTTGTAAAGAGTAAAACGGTGTTAGTAGGTTATCATGTACATTAAAGTGTTTTCCTATCTATAGGATTTTATCTTGATAGATAAAAAGTATCCGTCAATTCTAGCCCTGTTTAGCTAACTCTATCCATTCACCGCGGAGTTCGAATGGTGTAATCTCTATGTTCCATGGGAGGAGTTTTTCCCAGTCAGATTCAGTTTCGGCATATGGAGCCTGTTCAAAAAGACAGCGTAGATAATCTTCCGGAGACTTATCATTAGCTTTTGCTGTCTCAATCAGGGAGAAAAGAAAGCATGAGCTTTCGGCTCCTTTGCCGCTGCCGGAAAAGAGAAAGTTTTTTCTTGCCATTACAAACGGTTTTATGGCTCTCTCTGCTGCATTTGTGTCAGGTGTTATAAAGCTGTAGTCGAGGAACCTTATAAGCTTGTTCCAGTTCTTGAGACAATATTTAATTGCCTCTGCTGTCTTAGATGAGCCTACAATTTCTTCTCGTTCATCCTTTTCTAAAAGCCAGTCATGGAAGTTTTCAAAAAGAGGTAATACTTTTTCCTTGCGCTGCTCAAGATATTTTTCTTCAGTAATCAGATTCTTCTGAAACTTTTCCCGTAGCTCTTTTTCTGCCTTGAAAATCTTTCCATAAGAACGTACAGCCTGCTCTGCAGTCTTCGACTTTGTAGCCTTTACAGAATCTGCAAACTTACGGCGGGCATGAATATTGCAGTTACAAAGAGTAATCTTGTGGTCAGGATGATTTTCATTCCAGAAGGCAACTGCGCTGTCATAACCGGAGTAGCCGTCCGACTGAATCACACTGCCGGAAAATCCTTCCAGAAAAGAAATGACATTTCTTCCGCTTCGAGTCCACCTGAAATTGTATGAGTGAACTGGATGTTCAGCTCCGCCCCTGACAAGCCACATGTAACACTGGCTTTCCTTACCGTCCTCACTTTCTTTCTTCCGATAACTTTTATCTTCCCAGTATTCTTTGCCGGCCTCCGCCTCTCTGTATTTGAGCACCTCAAGAGGCGTCTCGTCAAACATCAGGAACTTTCCTTTTTTAAGTTCCCGGTCTAAAAGTTCTTTGAGAGGCCTCAGCCTGTCAAAAACTTTCTGCTGCCAGTTACACATATCCTGCCGGCTTATGTGCAGCCCCTGATAGTTGTAACAGTCTTCCTGGCAGTAGAATGGCGTATGCCTCATATATTTTCCAGTAAACACATGAGAGAGAAGAGACGGCGTTGCAATCGAACGCTCTATAATCCGCTTTTCTTTTGCAGTCTTTCTGACCGGTTTATCATCATCTGTTACGCACTCAGGGCATTCATAAACATTCCTTACTACAACTTCGATATATTCATAAGCCGGAACATGAACGATACGCTCACTTTCTACTGTATTTACTTTTCTCATCTGTGTACCGCAGTTAGGACATATCTTTTCTTCGTCTGTAAGATCAATTACGATACGCTTTTTTGCAAGCTTGTTTATTGTCGAAAGGCTTTTTCGCCCTTTATTTGATTTCTTTGCTTTGATGTCAGCCAGTTCTTCTTCTGATTCTTCTGACTGTGAAATTTCTTCATCACTTGGAGACGGACATGGATTTTCAACACTGATGCCGAGTTCCTCTGAATCAAAAAGAAAAGGCTGGTCTTTAAGCAGTCTTGAAATCTTTTCGCTTCGGGCTGCGTACTCCATTGCTTTGCGGTGTGCAAGTTTTTCGTTCAAGATTTTTATTTCGATTGTCTGCTCGGCAATCAGCTTTTTCTGATCAAGAATTGCATTGTGCTGATTTATAAGTTTTCTGTTCTGCTCGCTGACTTTATTTTCAAGCTCGGAAAGACGGTTCTGCTGCTGAACTATGAGGGCAATCGCTTCTTCCAATGTTTCTGGTTTTCCGTCTTTCATACTTCCATTTTAAACCTTTTATAAAAATATGAAAACCATACAAAAGAATTCTTAACGGATGAAATGATTTTTAATAGGCACTCTTAAAGTGCAGTTCCTGGTGTGCGTGCCAGAAGTCTATACCGCCGAGCAGCATATCAAGCTGTTCAGATTGGATTTCTCTGACAGCTTCTTCATTCATCGGCCACGGCCAGGTTGCCTTTTCAAGCCTTTTCTGTGCAAGCCAGAATCCTGTCTTATCCCAGAAAATCACCTTCAGCAGTTTATGAGTTTTATTGCAGAAGAGGAATGCAGAGCCGCACAGTGCATCAAGATTCATTTCATTTCCGATTATTGAACAGAGCCCTGCAACTCCTTTTCGCAGATCCGTAGCTCCGGGACGGACATAGATTCTTGCTTCTTCAAGGTTGATTTTCATATGGCCTTTAATGCTCCTAGAATCTTTTCAAGAACTGCAAGCCCGATGTCTACCGGAATGTATATTTCCATTCCGTTTTTCTGGATCCGGATATTTTGACTGCCCCTGCATTGTCTGACTTTTGCTGTATCTACTTCAACAAGATTATAGCCGTCATCTGCATTTTCCTGTTTCGCAGGTTTCTTATAAAGCCAGTTTCTGAATGTTGCAAGGTTTAACTCAAACTCTTCTGCAAACGCCCTTACGCTCATGCCACTCTGCTTATACAGCTGTACTAATTCTTCTCTCTCTTCTATTGTTTTCTGTTGCATTTTTTACACCTCTATGAGAAGTGTAATGCTGCATGTGCCTTTTGTTTACTCGGCTAGAATTGACGGATACG
>JAGCTZ010000100.1 GCA_017963165.1 Treponema sp. | reverse complement strand
GTATTAGTTCACAGCGATGCCGGAAGCCAGTACACAAGCGATGCTTATAAACAGATGCTTGGAAAACATCATGCAGTTCAGAGCATGAGCGATGTCGGCAAGTGCTACGACAACGCAAGAATGGAATCATTCTTTGCAACGTTGAAAAAAGAAAAGCTGTACAGAATCAACACTGCAAAAATGACTGCCGAACAGGTAAAGAAAATCATCTTCAGATATGTGATGATTTATTACAACAGAAAAAGAATTTCAACTGTAAATCCAGGCGGCTGGCCGCCAACTGTTTACAGAGAAAAATCAGCAGTTGCTTGTACAGCTGCTTAAATTTAGGGTGTTTTTAAACTGTACAAAAGTTGACTTTTTCAGTTTTTGGTCGAGATGGCTTCGTAGCAGATATTACTTATGAACGTTCTGGAAGTGCAGGTTTAGGACAAAGCGGACTTTTTGTAAATACAAGTGAACACATTCTGGTTTATTCCAAAGGACCTTTTTATTATAACAAGATTTTAGGAAGTTCATTGTTAGAGTTTAAAACAATGAAAAGATATAACAAAGTTCTTGTTTCTAGTGGAAAACGAGAACTTATTGATTCTTTTACATCAAAATCTAACGGAACTCCAGTAGAAATCTATAAGCATACTGATTTTGAAATCAGAACAATTTCTTTAAAAGACTTTGAACATCGAGAAGCAGAAATTCGAGCAGAATTCGCAAGTGAATTTGAACATCTTTTTAGAACAAATAATGTTCAAAAGGAAAATGAGTTTCAGAACGATTTAATGAAAAGAATGGATAAAAAATCACTCTACACGGTTGATTATGTGCCAAGCAGGGGAAAATATAAAGATAGAAAGACTACTTTGTATTACTATAATGCTGAATTATTTGCTTGGTTAAAAGATACTGCCTATATTGAGAATGGTAATATCGTAAAAACCAATAATTTGACAACAGTATGGCGGCACGAAGAAATTCCAAAAGCCGATCTAGCAAATGAAGGTGGCGTTGACTTCCCTAGAAGTAAAAAACCAGAACAATTAATTCTCCGAATACTTCAAATTGCCACAAATAAAGGTGATTTAGTTCTTGATTCTTTCTTGGGCTCTGGAACAACCGCAGCAGTAGCTCATAAAATGGGAAGAAAATACATTGGTGTAGAACTAGGAAATCACGCATATTCTCATTGTAAGGTAAGACTTGATAAAGTTATTTCTGGCACCGACACAGCTGGTATCTCTAAAGCTGAAAATTGGCAAGGTGGCGGTGGTTATCGTTTCTATGAACTTGCACCTTCTCTGATTCTCAAAGATGATTTTGACGAGGAGATTATAAACCCGGAATATAATGCTGATATGCTTGCCGCTGCTGTAGCACTCCATGAAGGCTATACTTATGAGCCGGATAAAAGCATATTCTGGAAGCAGTCAAGAGGTAACGAAAAGAGCTATCTTTTTGTTACTACAAGACATCTTACACAAAGTTATATAGATTCTATTTTTTCTATGATGGCAGAAGATGAGTTTTTAATCATTGCCTGTAAATCTTATGACAAGGGAACTGAAAAATCTTATAAGAACATAACGATTAAAAAGATTCCGCAAATGCTTCTTGATTCTTGTGAGTTCTCAAAAGAGAATTACAACTTGAATATAGTTAATCCGCCAGTTTATGACGACGACGAGGAATTAGAAGATGAATAACAGATTCCCACAATATACGATTGATTATATAAGCGGCACCATGAGCCTTAGAGCGCCGCAAAGAAAATCTCTTGAAATCTTGGACGAGATTCTTT
The DNA here is from genome assembly GCA_017963165.1 of Treponema sp. The sequence goes on along the minus strand of JAGCTZ010000100.1, from coordinate 3,559 downwards.
CCTCAATCAATCTTAAAAAGGGAATGAATAATAAAGTAACTCTAGGGGCTGTGCATTCTCTTTGTCCTACCTGCTCAGACTTTGAGCGTGATTTTATGTCGCTGACTTTTGCACTTGCAACAGGTGTAGGCAAAACAAGACTGATGGGAGCTTTTATTACATATCTCTATACGAATCACAATATAAGAAACTTCTTTGTTGTCGCTCCTGGTAAAACTGTATATGAAAAACTTAAAAGCGATTTGGGAAATCCTTCTAGTGAAAAATATGTTTTCAAGAGCTTAGGCTGCTTCACAAACCCGCCTATGATTATCTGTGATGATGATTATAGAAATAAGAATATTGAACTTTTCCCTAGCGGAATAAATATCTATGTTTTCAATATAGACAAGTTCAATAAAGAAAGCTCTAAGATGAAAGCCTTGAATGAATATCTTGGACAATCATTTTTTGAACACCTTGCGGAATTAGATGACTTAGTTCTGCTTATGGACGAATCACATCATTATAGGGCAGAAAAAGGCGCAACCGCACTTAATGAGCTTAGTCCACTTCTAGGACTTGAAACAACTGCAACCCCGATTGTAACAAAGAACGGCAAGCAAACTTTCTTCAAGAATGTTGTTTATGAGTACCCACTTTCTAAAGCTATTGCTGATGGTTTTACTAGAACACCTTACGCAGTAACCAGAAAAGATATTGTCGCCTATAATTTCGGGGAAGAACAGCTAGATAAAATGATGATCTCCGATGGTATTCTTTGCCATGAGAGAACAAAGCAATATCTGAAAAACTATGCAGAAGAAACTGGAAAAAGACTTGTTAAGCCTTTCATGCTTATTGTTTGCCAGAATACTGACCACGCAGAATGGGCTAAAAAGTTCGTAAGTTCTGACGAGTTCAAGAACGGATATTATAAAGACAAAACTATTACTGTACATTCTAAACAGTCCGGCTCTGAATCTGATGAGAATATGGAACTGCTTTTGAATGTAGAAAAAGCAGATAATCCTATTGAGATTGTTATACACGTAAACATGCTTAAAGAAGGCTGGGATGTAAACAATCTTTATACAATAGTTCCTTTGCGTACTGCTGCTTCTAAAATCCTACGTGAACAGATGGTAGGGCGTGGCTTGCGTTTGCCTTTTGGAGAGCGAACCAATGTTCCGGAAATTGATTCTGTAATGCTTACAGCACATGACAAGTTTAATGACATTCTTGCAGAAGCTCAAAAAGGTGATTCAATCTTTAAGGCTGGAAATGTTATCCAGATAGAGGATATTGAAGAAGAACACTGTATAAGGCAAAATTATCTTGATTTTGACTTAGACAAAGACCGTGCGGAATTTTACGAGAAAACGAAATTAGAAAGAAATGAAACTAACGACGAACTTGCAAAAACTATCCATTATGCAATAGAAGATAGTGTAGTTGGTTATATAGAAGAAGCCGTTTATGAAGCAAAAGATTTTAAGAATATTATTAGCGAAACGGTAAAAAGCAAGCTCTCTAAAGCATTTGCAGAAAAGCCAGATTTAGGAAAAGCCTATAATGACTATCACGAATTGTTAGAAATCGTGGTTGCAGACGAATCTGAAAAATTTTACAAGAAAATACAAGAGAAATATATTCCAATTCCAAAAATTAGAATTACAGATGAGGGCGTGGAAGAATACAAGTTCACGGACTTTGATTTAGACCTTGCAGAGTTTAATCAAGTGCCGGTAAATAATGAGCTTATTTCACAAAATCTTGCAGACATGAGAGAACGGCGTGAAATTCGTGGAGCGGAGAATCTTAATTTTGAAGCATTGAACCCTGCTAAAGTTCTCTTGGATTTACTAAGGCAGAAACCAGAAATTGATTATGAATCTTGTTCTGAATTGGTAAGGAAACTAATCAAGCAAGTTATTGCTCATTTTGCTAGTAAGAATTCTGAAAGCGATACAAAAAATATCGTCATGATGTATTGCAAGGATATTTCTAATAAGATTTATTATCAAATGTTACAGCATTTTTATACTGGTAATTCTCTGCTTAAAGAAGAAGTTATGAGTGTTTCTGGCGTGAATAAACCACAGAACTACAATTATACTGTTAAATGCAATCTTTACGACAATTTTAAAGAGAAATGGCCGGGCAGCATAAAATCTGTTCTGTTTACAGGAATAGAAAAGGGTGTTTTCTCTAAAGTTGTTTTTGATAGTGAAAGCGAACTTGTTTTATCTCATGTATTAGAGAGAGATAAGGACGTTTTGAACTGGCTTAGACCTGCAAAAACCGAATTTGATATTTCTTACAATCAAGGCAAAAGGTATGAACCAGATTTTGTTATTGAGACAAAAGATATTGTTTATCTAACAGAAGTAAAAGATTCTTCTAAAGTAAATGACCCTGATGTTATAGCAAAGAAAGAGCGTGGAATACAATTCTGCAAGGCTGTTTCTGAATGGGCAAAAGCAAATAATTTCAAGGAATGGAGATATTTGTTTATTCCGCATGATATGATTCAAGAAAGCTCTTCTTTCAATAATCTTGCCCATAGATTTTCTGGTCAATCTGAAAGTCAATACGCTGGAAGTGCCTGTTAAGGGCGATTATGCATGATTGATTATTGTGCAGCTACAACTTTCAGTTCATCGGCTAGCTTCTGTACGGTTTCAAGCGGCAAATCTTGTGCTTGCGCGATGATATCGAGCGAAATACCAAGATTAATCAGCTTTCGTGCAGCTTCAAGCTTGGCTTCTGTGCGGCCACGTTTCTCACCTCTGGCTTCACCAATAGCGATGCCATCTTCCATTATGTCAGCGTCGTGAAGGTTGCATCTCATATACTCACTCCTAAACTGTTCGTCAATCTTGTTCTTTTCCACCAAATCGAAAATCTCGTCGGTGAAATCGTCTTCCGGAATGTTCGTGCTGATAAACTGGAGAAATGCGTAAAGTTCCGGGTCAGATTCTTTTGTGTATGCACTTGCATTATAAAATATTCTGTGCGTATTGTCATCTTAGGGGAAAGACACCGCTCTACTTCGGAAGCGGCGGTTTCTTTCCCCTAAAACCCTTTTCTTCCCCAGCACCGCTTAGGGGACTATTTCGTGTCCCCTAAGAACCCCCGATTATCTGCAAAAAGCAGTTTTTTTCACAGGATGTCGGATTTTGTGCAAACAAAAAGTGACACTTTTCGCCAATTAAAAAAATCTGCCTTTAAAATCTCATGTAATTACATTCTTATTAAATCTGTAAATATTAACAGTTTTATTTTATCCTTCAAGTTTGCGTTTACGCAAACTTGGTCGTTTCGCTTGTTGAACTTAAATTAAAGTTAAATCTCAAGGCGAAACACGAACATGTAGTCGTCGGTAAAGGTCAGCTTTTCTATAGGCTTCATTGTGAAACCCTCCTTTAATTTATGCTCACAATGTATATCTAGGAAAAGTTGCTTTTTTTGTTAGTTTTTGCGGAAATTCTGAAAGATTTTACAAATGAATCATGTCTGGGCTTGTTATCATGCGTTGGCGGCGGCATGATAGAATTTTTTGGATAATAAGCAAACC
>JAGCTZ010000099.1 GCA_017963165.1 Treponema sp. | reverse complement strand
CAAGCGCCTTAAGTTCAGCTTCAAGAACACCGGCAAAAATCCGCTGCTGTTCAGTTGAAGGCTGAACGCCGTTATCTGCTGCGACAGAATCGCTTGTGGTCCAGTTTGAAACATAAGACAAAAACCGCTTGAGCAAAGCATCAGCGGCATTAGTTTTTGAAAGGTGTTTTATGAAATTCATGGCTTAGAATAAGCGTTTTATGCACTTTTCTCAAGTGCGCGTTTTTCAAAAATATTTCTATGTATAACCACAATCCTATGTTATAATTTGTTACTATACATATAAAATGGAGGAATTTATGGATCTTGCTTATGAAAACCGGGCTAAATTTAACATTAAAACTTTCTGTTCTGTTCTTGAGTGTTACATCACGCCTTTTATTCTTTTTGGACCGGCAGCTTTTTTTACAGGTGCAATAAATCCTAATGTGTTTTTTAGACTTCTGCTTGATATTCCGTTAGCATTAACAGCTGTTCTTGCTTTTGTAATTCTTCCTATTTTTATGTATTCTATCCTCTTGAAAAAATTTGCCGCTTATGACGGAACTGAAAGTTCTATCCGCTCAACAAATTTATTTTTTAAAAACTGGTATAATGCCAATATTGCATTTGTAGTCGGTTTTTATGCGTTCTTTGCGGAGCTTATCATTCTTAGGGCAAATGCAAATGGACTTAGCATAGGTCCTTACGAGACAAATCAGGCTTTTTATGCTTCGCTGCTCACTCTCTTGTGGGGGCTGGCTTTTGGTTTTTCAATGATTGGATTTGTTTTTATGTTGAGATATATCGATAATTCTCTTTCATGGCTTCCGCATTATAAAGAAGTTCAGCTCATGTCGGTAGGTCAGAGGACGGGTGTTGTAATTCTGCTTGCAATGGTATCGATTGTTTTAAGTGTTGAGCATGTCGTTTCTATTCCTGCCAATCTTGAACATGGCGTAAAGTATCTTATGGTAAACAAGCTTGTTCCCGTCGGAATTGTGATTACTTTGACGAACTTTACAAGTACTTTTGTTACTATTCTTGCAATCATCGAAGGAATTATAGAAGTAAAAAAGCATACGGAAGAGCTTTCTAAAAAGAATTATAAAATTGCTCCCCTTCTTGTCAAATGCCGGTGCGAAATTGGTGAACTTGTAAATAACATCAATATCTTCCGCGACGAAACAAAAACCATCCTTTCTGAAATGTCTGATTCTGCAAAAAACAGCGAAAAGAGCGCGGATGAATTAAGATCAAATCTGTCTGTTGCAAATCACAGCGTTGATGAGATTTCTAAAAACATTCAGCTTGTCCGAAAGGAAATTGACAATCAGGCATCTGAAGTTGAGGAATCAAATGTTTCCGTTAATCAGATTGTATCGCGCCTTAAGGAACTCAATGAAAGCATCGAATCGCAGTCAAGTGCGGTTTCTGAATCTTCTGCTTCTGTTGACCAGATGGTAGCGAATATTAATTCTGTAACAACTGTCCTTGACAAAAATATGGAAGCAATTGAAAAACTTGGAAACGCTTCTGAAGAAGGCAAGACAAAAATTCAAAACGCAGTTGATGTTGCGTCAGAAGTGCAAAAGCAGTCAACGCTTTTGATGGATGCAAGTAAAATTATCCAGTCAATCGCAAGCCAGACAAACCTTCTGGCAATGAATGCTGCAATTGAATCTGCGCACGCAGGAGAAGCCGGTAAGGGTTTTGCTGTTGTTGCT
>JAGCTZ010000098.1 GCA_017963165.1 Treponema sp. | reverse complement strand
AATGCAGTAGTCGGATAGAACTTTTCGAGGTCGGCAGTCTTTTCAGGCCAGCCCAAAGTACTGAACGGCCAAAGCCATGAGCTGAACCATGTATCAAGAACGTCTTCATCCTGTTTAAGATCTGCAGCCCCACAGCCACATTTTGGACACTTATCCGGGTCTGTACGGCTAACAATAACTTCTCCACACTTCTGACAGTACCATACCGGAATTCTGTGACCCCACCAGATCTGGCGGCTTACACACCAGTCGCGGATATTTACAAGCCACTGCTCGTAGGTGTTTTCCCATTTCTGCGGGAAGAACTGAATTTCGCCAGCCTTCCATGCGGCAAGTGCCTTATCAGCCATCGGCTTCATTTTTACAAACCACTGGTCGCTAAGATATGGTTCAACTACAGTCTTACAGCGGTAGCAGTGACCTACAGAGTGAACCATTTTTTCTTCGCCCTTAAAAAGACCAGCAGCAGTCAAATCTTCTATAACAAGAGCACGTGCCTGTTCAGGTTTAAGACCGCGGTATTTTTCAGGAACATTTTCGTTCATACGGCCATCAGGAGTAAGAAGATTTACTACTTCAAGATTATGGCGCAATCCTACTTCCCAGTCGTTAGGGTCATGAGCAGGAGTGATTTTTACCATACCTGTTCCAAACTCTTTATCTACATAGTCATCTGCAATAATAGGAATTTCTTTTCCTGTAAGCGGAAGCTTGAGCATTTTTCCAACAAGAGCTGTGTAACGTTCATCGTCTGGGTTTACGGCAACAGCAGTATCACCAAAAAAAGTTTCAGGACGAGTTGTAGCAACTTCAATGCGGCCAGAACCATCGGCATATTCATAATAAAGGTGATACATTGCGCCCTGTGTATCCTCGTGATCTACTTCATCATCAGCAAGAGCAGTACCACAACGCGGGCACCAGTTTACAAGGCGTTTACCACGGTACATAAGGCCGCGTTCATAAAGAGTTACAAATACATCACGAACAGCAGCACTAAGACCTTCATCATAAGTAAAACGCTCACGGTCCCAGTCTGTAGAATTACCAAGCTTTTTCTGCTGCTTTACGATTGTGTTATGATGATCTTCTTTTACAGCCCAGGTGCGTTCAAGGAATTTTTCGCGTCCAAGGTCATTACGTGTAAGACCTTCTTTTTTAAGCTGACGTTCAACAACATTCTGAGTAGCAATTCCTGCATGATCTGTACCAGTAAGCCACAAAGTATTATCACCCTTCATTCGATGATAACGAACAACAATATCCTGAAGAGTATTATTAAGACCATGTCCCATGTGAAGAACACCGGTTACGTTTGGAGGAGGAATGACGACGGAATAAGTATTGGTTTTCTTGTTGCAGTCTGCACACTGGCACTTATACTGTTCATGTACAGGGGAAGCTTCATCACTTGCAGGTTTAAAATAACCCTTGCTTTCCCACTCGTTGTAAATTCTGTCCTCAAAGGACTTAGGCTCATACGCCTTTTCCAATTCAATTGCTTTCATAATTCCGTCCTCTTATTTTTTTATGTTTTCTGACCTTTTTCAAAGCCATAAGACATATAATAATAGTAGAAAATTATAATGAATTTGTAATGGAAATTCAATTCACCAGCGATGCACCTCCCCTAAATAGTTTTTAAAAAAAAGGGAGGATTTTTTTAAATGAAAAAAATCGTAGGAATTATAGCAGCTCTTGCTTTGGCAGGATCTGTATTTGCTGATCCAGATGTAGTTCCAGTAATTGCAACATTCGACGGTAATGCAAAACTTGAATGGATTGCTGATCTCGATGCAGAAACAACTGGAATGAAGAACTCTGAAGAGGCTACATTCAAGGTAAAGTTCATTGCAGAAGGAACAAAAGAAACTTCTGGTGACGGACTTTGGGGTGAATTGAAAATTAAAGCTGGTTCAACAGAAGTTGAAGCTAAGAATGATGGCGTTGCTAAAACTGGTGTTGCAGTTGCTAACCCAACAGTAGAAACAGCAAAGATTCACTTTGTTGATGGTGATACATTTGTTAAAGTAAACATCAAGGCTCCTGGCCTTTCACTCGGTGGTGGAGACCTCGTTCTTGCTACAGAAAGTCCATGGAAAGATGCTAAAGTAGGTGTTACACTTACTGGTGCTCAGGGCTTCACAGTTGAAGCTGGTATCCCAGCTGTAGATTTCAACTTGCAGTTTGCTGACAACGGACAGCAGAAATCAGATGCAAAAGAATTCGGAATCGTATTCGATGCAACTCTCAAGGGAGCTGCTTTTGATGTAGACGGTCTCGCTGTAACTGCTGGATTTGGATATGCTACAGAAAAAGTTGCTGGAAAATCACAGGATGCTGCTATCTTTGCTAAGGCTACATACAAGCTCGCAATCGATGATACATACTATGTAAGACCAACAGTAAGCTTCGGTCTCCAGGGAGAAGCTAAGCAGTTAGTTGCCGGCGTACTCTTCGGATGGGGTGCTGATGGTAAAGAACCAGGATTTGCTAAGTTCACAGGTGACATCGTAAATATTGGTAACAAGTGTTCAAATGGTGTATCTATCGCACTTTCTTCTACACTCGCAGATAAGGCTCCTATGGCTTTCCTCTTCGGATACTATGATGATACACTTCTTGCTGACTTCGGTTTGACAACAGCTGCTCAGTTGACAATTGCTGATCTTTCTAACTTTGGAAAGACTGCAACAGACGAATTTGATGCTGTTATCAAATACGGTTCAGGTGATTTGCTCGGTGACTGGAAACTTTCTGCTAACCTCGGAATTAAGTTCCTCCTCGAACCATCTAAGTTCGGAGCTCTCTATGGCCTCGAAGTTAAGAACAGTGCAATCATCCAGAACACAGACCTTTATGTAAGCTACTCTGGCGAACATGCAAAAGACATCGGAGCTGCTGACAAGAAGGGTGCTGTAACTCTCGGAGCTAAGATCCACTTCTAATCTTTGAATAATCAGGTATAATACCTTATATCAAAGTAAAAAGGACTGTCTTAAAAGGCAGTCCTTTTTTAATAGGTAGATTGCCACTACGAAAAAACTATCGTCATTGCGAGCACGAAGTGCGAAGCAATCCACAAACAAAAAGGACTTAATCATGAAAATCAAATACTTATTTCCAATATTTCTGTTAACACTCATAATTGTACTCACTTCCTGTGCATCAAAAGAAACGGCACCTCGCGAGCGTGATGAAACCTTTATAGCCAATATTAATCCTTTTGATGTAGAAACTTATCACCTTTATTCAACTGTAAACATTGGAAAACCAAAGGTATCTGATTTTTATGTAACATTTGCACCACGAACAAATTATCTTTTTATAAAAGCAAGATTAGGTATAGATGTTGTAAGAGTAGGTTTCTCATACGAAGACCGAATGATGATAAGCGAAGCAGCAAAGCAATATCTGGAAGCTTATGAAAACAATAGCATTCCAAATGTAAAACCAACAAAGAAAAATGCATATTCAAAAGGCACCGTTTTGTTTGAATGGGGTGCCACAGGTCTTGCTCACGAGGTTATTCCAGCTTACAGGACAAATGCCCAATATCTTGAACCAAATAAACCATATTTTCTTATTTCCATTGATTCAATGGAAGAAGAAGGAAGAGATCATATTAGTTCTCCAAGAATCGGAATTTATATAAGTCCGACTCAATGGGCAAATATAATCGAAAAATGCAACCAGCAAAATCTGGAAGCCATGACCGACGAAATCCTTGCAGAGGCAGAGGCTTTTTAGATTAAGGTCTGTAGAAATTACAAACACATAGTCATATAAATTGGCATATACAAAATGTTTTCTTCAAATGCAAGGTCTTTTGTGTAAATAATATAACGATTATTCATTTTCAATTGATATTTTTCTTTAAAATAATCAAAGGAATTGTGATTTTTGTAGCTTGAAGATTTTACCTCAATTGGAGACAGACGTTTTCCATCTGGAATTAAGAAATCAATTTCATATTTTTTTGAAATAGAATTTCCTTCAGCGATATATTCAAATTCATGGAAATATAATTCATAGCCATTTGCTCTAAGCATCTGGGCTACCATGTTTTCAAATATCATTCCTTGATTAATTCCAAGTTTGTCAAAAATCAAAGAACGGTACATCTTATTTAAATCTTGACCCTGTTGAATGATATATGAAACAAGAAGACCTGTATCTCCCATAAACATTTTAAACTTAGATCTGTCTGAATACATTTCCATTGTAACTTCAGGGGCAGTTATATTAATACAATTGTTTACAATCATAGATTCATTTAGAAAATTAATTGCATTACCTACATTTCTTGTTCTAGCATTTTCATCTACACCTGCAAGACGAAAAACACAATTGTGATTCATTAATTGTGATGGTAAAGATTTAAACACAACTTCTGCTCTGTCTCCATCTTCAACATCATGTTTCTTTAAATCATTTATATAGAGCCGGAGTATCGCTTTTTTTACTCTATCAATCTGTGAATAATCTTTACCCTGAACATAAGCATCTACTGCCGTCGGCATTCCGCCAACTGCCAGATAAACGCGGAACTCCTTCATAATTCTTCTGTGAATACTGTCCCCAAGAGGCTTTCTGTTTTTAAAAGCATCGCGGATAGTTTCAATCATTACATTATTTCCAATAGCCCACAAGAATTCTTCAAAATCCATTGGATACATTTTTATATTCTCTTCTTCAGAAGGAATAAGGATATCTTTTACATTTTTATTGATTGAAATAAGGGAACCTGTTTCTATGTAATCAAAACGTCCATCTTTTACAAGATATTTTATAGATTGCCTTGCCTTTGGAAAAAGTTGTACTTCATCAAAAATAATTAAACCATTTCTGCTATCAAGTTTCTTTCCTGTAAGAATAAAAAGATTTCTGAAGAAATTATCGAGATTATCTAAGTTATCAAAATTATTTTTTATATCTTCACTTGCCGTAGAAAAGTCTATGAGGATATAGTCTTTATATTCATTTTGAGCAAAAGTTTCTGCAACAGTAGATTTGCCGACACGTCTTGCTCCTTCAATCATGATTGCGGTGGAACCATCTGATTCTTGCTTCCACCTTTTTAATCCTTCATATATTTTCCTTTTAAACATAATTTTTTTTATCCTTTATATAATTATTTTATAATGATTTTACAAATTTTACAACCGAAAATACAAATTGTTTTAATTCAAAATTGCACGAAAATACCAATTGTTATAATTAATATTTGCACGAAAATACCAAAAATATCTATTTTTCAAAGGATTCGAATCTAATACTGTATTCCCTCGTGTTTGAAAAAATTATATAAGGTCGCAGAACTTATATTGTAATGATTAATGATAAAAGTTTTAGTATATCCGTCGTCAAGGAATTTTATAATCTCATCACGCTTGCCGGATAATTTATAGGCTTTGTTTTTGCTGCCTTTGGGACGTCCCAGTTTTTTTCCTTCGGCTTTACGTCGTTTTAGGGCTTCGGTGGTGCGTTCAACTATTAGATTTCTTTCAATTTCGGCACTTATACTGAATGCAAATGCCATAACTTTACTTTGCAGGTCCTGTCCCAGCCTGTAACCCTCCTTAACTGTGTAAACTTTTACACCTATTTCCATAAGTTGATTCAAAATTGCCATTATCATGAACATAGAACGTCCAAGTCTGGATAATTCTGAACAGATTATTATATCATTTTTATAAACATGCCGTAAAAGTTTTCCCAGATTACGTTTTTCGGGGACAATTGTGCCGCTGATTGTTTCTTCAATCCATAAATCAATTTTTAAATGATTTCTTCTTGCGTATCTGATAATTTCAAATCTCTGATTTTCTACCGTCTGTTTGTCGGTGCTCACTCGTATATATCCGTATATCATTTTTCTGACCTCGTTGTACAATTTTTTTCTGTGTTTATTATCGGATTCAATCTTTAAACTGACGTTAATCAAGTCCCAAAATTTTGATAATTTTTTTTTCATTTGGGACAGATTTTTTTATTGTCGAAAATTATAGTTTATACATTTTTCTGCACATACCTTCCTTTTTTTTATTAAAATGCCTCTGCCTCTGCAAGAATTTCGTCTGTCATATCTACAAGTCGTTCCTGATCGCAGGCTTCTACGATTGATTCCCATTGAGAAGGACTGATGTAGATGCATAATGCTGGAGAATGAACATTTTCTTCTGATTGTTGTTCTTCTTGAACTAATCTGATTCGGAAATAGGGTTTTCCGGCTTCTAAATATTGAGTATTTGTTACATAACTTGTATCTACTTCGTGTGTAAGGCCGAGTGAACCCCAGGCAACACTTACATCACCTTTAGAAATTGCATTCTTGTTTTTCGGTTTTGTATCTGGAATAGTTCCAGCTTCGTAAGCCGAAATATATTGTTCTTTTGCCTGATTAAGCTTTAGTCTTTCCGGATATGAAAAACCTATTTCTATAACATCAATTCCGACGCGGGCTTTTGCAAATAAATAATTTGATCTCGGAGCAAAGCTTACATAAAAATCAGTGATTTTTGGTCTTCCGACACCCAATGTCGTATATAAATGAAATGTGCCGACTTCAAAAGAGTTTATATCTGCTATAAAAGTTTCGCTCCGTTCACGAATAACTTTTTGTTTTGAGGCACAGGATGTAAAAAGAATAATAATACAGAATGTAATTGTTGTAATGAGATTTTTTTTCATTTTGTTTTCCTTTATTTGCAATCCTTTTTTATAAAAGCTTGTCGGTCAAGTTTGATAATCTTTTATAAAAAAGGACTGCCTTTTAAGACAGTCCTTTTTACTTTGATATAAGGTATTAAACCTGATTATTCAAAGATTAGAAGTGGATCTTAGCTCCGAGAGTTACAGAACCCTTCAAGTCAGCAGCGCCGATTTCAGCTGCATGTTCGCCAGAATACTTAACATAAAGGTCTGTGTTCTGGATGATAGCGCTGTTTGTTACGCTAGCAGCATAGAGCATACCGAACTTAGATGGAGCCAAGAGGAACTTAGCACCGAGGTTAGCAGCAACTTTCCAGTCACCGAATGCATCACCGCTTCCGTAAACGAGAGCGAAGTCGAATGCATCTCCAGCACCATCGCCAAAGTTAGCAAGGTCAGCAATTTCCAACTGAGCAGCAATCTTGATACCATAGTCAGCAAGAAGCTTGTTGTCATAGAATCCGAAGAGGAATCCCATTGGAGCTTTATCAGCGAGTGTAGACTTGAGTGCGATAGATACACCGTCTGCACACTTGTCATTAATGTTTACTGTTCCGTTAGAGAACTTAGCAAAGCCTGGTTCCTGTCCTTCAGCACCCCATCCATAGAGTACACCAGCAACCAACTGCTTAGCTTCTCCCTTAAGTCCGAAGCTTACTGTTGGTCTTACATACATAGCATCATCGATTTCGAGCTTATACGTAGCTCTAGCAAAGATAGCAGCATCCTGATCTTTTCCAGTTGCAGCATCTTTTTCTGTAGAATATCCGAATCCAGCTGTTACAGCGAGACCGTCTACATCAAATGCAGCACCCTTGAGAGTTGCATCGAATACGATTCCGAATTCTTTTGCATCTGATTTCTGCTGTCCGTTGTCTGCAAACTGCAAGTTGAAATCTACAGCTGGGATACCAGCTTCAACTGTGAAGCCCTGAGCACCAGTAAGTGTAACACCTACGTTTGCATCATTCCATGGGCTAGCAGTAGCAAGAGCGAGTTCTGCGTTACCGAGTGAAAGACCTGGAGCTTTGATGTTTACTTTAACAAATGTATCACCATCAACAAAGTGAATCTTTGCTGTTTCTACTGTTGGAGTTGGTATTACCCAAGTAACACCAGCAGTATCACCACCTGTAGTATGCTTAGCTTCAACAGCAGTTTCTGCAGCTTTAATCTTCAATACACCCCAAAGTCCGTCACCTGAAGTTTCTTTTGTTCCTTCTGCAATGAACTTTACCTTAAATGTAGCTTCCTCATTGTTCTTCATTCCAGTTGTTTCTGCATCGAGATTAGCAATCCATTCAAGAGAAGCGTTTCCGTCGAATGTTGCAACTACTGGAACTACATCTGGGTCAGCAAATACAGATCCTGCCAAAGCAAGAGCTGCTATAATTCCTACGATTTTTTTCATTTAAAAAAATCCTCCTTTTTTTTTAAAAAGTTTATACAGACCAACGGCCTTTAATGCATAAACCCTTTTTAATAATATTATCACGGTATTTTTTAGAAGTCAACAAAAAAAAACAATAATATAACATTTTGTTTTTCTTTAATCGTTTAACTTCTTAAATACTTAATAACCATAAGTGATTGACTTGATTATCGGCAAATAACACAAAAATCAAAAGGAAATATTACTATACTATGCTTTTTTCATTTATTCTTTCCTGAAGTTCTAATACTTTCTCAAGAGGAAGTTTTTCACATTCTGCAATTATTTCTGGAGAAATACCTTTTTTTAGTAATTCTATAGAAGCATCTTCGGCTTTTTTATTAAGTCCTGCTTCCATTCCGTCTTCAAAAGCTTCTTTTTTCTTCATTGCGATATCTGCTTTGTAATCATATTTAGCACAGAGCATGTTTATTACCTCCCGTGACCTTCGGTCAAGATAATCTGTAAGAATGCCTTTTGCCATCGCTATCTCTATTGCTCTTTTGAAAGAGTGTCTGGAAAAACGCTTGTTATAAGTTTGCTCCACTATTTCAATAAACTGGCAATACTCTTTAAGGATATCACACTTTCCGGCTATCGGCAACAATTCTGGATTTGTGCAATTTTTTACATTGACCACAAGCTCAAGTTTACTCGAATCTTTTGTATAGAATGCATCAGACAACCTTAGTTTCTGTTCAAGAGGTATAGTCTTCTTTCCTACATACACGACATAAAAATCAGGATTAGGAATTTTATATACTTTTTCTGCATACCGCTGATTCACAGGAATAATTCCTTCATAAATACGCGTTACATATTCAAGGCACCTGAACGGCATATTTTCATTAACCGTAGATTGATGCTCTACCAGGACAATGAGTTTACCGTCTATTTCCCAGCTGACGTCATTGTTAAATGTTTTATACAATGACTGATCGATGACCTTCCGCACCAGAGAAACTTCATCGAGCTTATAGCAGCTGCCGGACAGAGCATTGTACAAGTCAAGAAAATTCTTCTTAGCATCCCTGTCGCTCCCAAAAAGATCCGTAAAGACGGAATCTTTGTACTTTCTGTTAAACATTGACATATTAATGTCCTCCCGAAAAATTAAATTTCTTCATACTTAATATGTCCAAAAAATTTTTTTTCTTACAAAAATTATAATAATTCATCAAAAAAACTGATTTTTTTTTTCTAAAACTCACTATTCACTTTTAGGCTTTCATCGTTTATAATTAGGGATAATGTATTCGCGTAGTTTTGAAGAGCCGCCGCGGAAGATTGTGGAAAACGGGAAGGCTCACTTCGGTACATTTAAGGGCGTGTCTCAACGATTTGATATTAAAGGAATGAGGGCTCCTTATGCGGGGGTTCCACTCCCATCTATTATATCAAACATCAGAATCAAAAGCCGGCTGAACTATTATTTTTCTATAGAAAAGTATATAGGGCTTGTTGAGTTTTTTGACTTTAAGATTCTGGGACTTGTTGAAATATGCTTTTGGGATAAGGCAACAGGAAAAAAATATGTTTATCATTCCATAATGCCTACACGTCGGCGCTTTATTCCAAAGAATACAGACAGAGGAATCTGCGCAAGCTACAGGCATGCTCGTTATATAAAGATTTCATGGGAAAAGGAACATGAAAATAAATCGATGAGGTTTCATGTAAAGCGTAATTCGGGGTGGCCTGATTCGGAAGGATGGTTTCATTCTTTGCGCGAAGATTTAATGAAGGCTGATATGAGCTTTATTAATCCTTCGCCTACTACATCACGCTGCTCTGCCCTATGGCTTTCTACAATGAAAATTAACGGGCACCTTGCCATAAAAGATTCGGAGCCGGATAATTCATCGGGACTTGCCCTTATGACAATGAACCGGTTTTATACTAAGACAATCAGTCGTAGTGTACGTCTTTGTGGAATAGGTAATATAGAAGGAAAAGATATTATTTTCTTTCTGACAGTTTCTACTTCTGATGCGGCTGATCCGGACAAGTATAACAGTAATGCGCTGATTGTTGATGGAGAACAGACAGCGCTTCCTTCGGTTGTGGCAACACATCCGTTTGGACTTAACAAAAAATGGATTATACAGGATACCGAAAGCATGATAGATCTTACATTCACGCCGGCTTCTTTATACCAGCGTTCTGTAAATCTGATTGCATTTCGTACTGCATATTCACATATTTATGGAACTTTTGATGGGGTTCTTTTAGATAAGAACGGAAATAAAATTCAGCTAAGGAGTTTTCCGGGAATGATTACCAGAAGCTCCCTACGTGTATAAATAGTAAGGCTACAAACAGGAGATAAAGCTATGGCTGATGAAATTAACAAAACAGCAGACTGGGAACCGGGAACTTTGGATAAAACCCGCAAGAACATTGGTCTGATTGACGAAAAAGAAGCTGCTGTAATGGCTAAAAAGTTAGGTGGAGAAGTTCTTTATGAACGCACTATGTCTAGTGGTGGCGGTCAGAAAGGTGCAAATCATGGACAGGGAAGAATTGTAAGAAATTCCGGTTCTGGATCTGGTGGTGGCTCTGGTTCTGGCGGAAGCTCTAAACCAAATACAACTTATCAGGCACCAAGAAGACATATTAGGGAAGACCTTCCACCAGCTTCTAAAAAATTCTGTTCTGCCGTAGACAAGCTGATGATGTCTCCTGAATATAAAATCAAGCCTAATTACGGAATATTTAATTTTATTCGTACACTGCAGAAAAACGGAACAGAAAAAATTCTTCCGGAATTCTATCAGTACAAAATGAAAAAAGATATTGAGCATATGGAAACCTTTATTACTGTAATAAAGACGCTCATTCAGATTGCACCGGCAACTTATAAATCAAAAATCGTAAACGGTGGCGATGTAAAGTTTAAGTTTTTACGTATGATTGCTTCCTGGGGAATGGCTGGTATAAAAGCAGAATATGCTACGCTCGAAAATTCACCCGGCCCTATTCTTGCCTGCGATTTGATTCATTATACAAAGGCAATTTATAAGCCAATCATCACAGTTTATTATTACGGAAACAACAAGATTCCAAAGCTTATAAAGGAAATTTACAATGACCAGGTTGCTTATCCTGATTCTCCGAAGGACAAGCTTTCTACAATGGCAAAACAGGCTATTACAGAATGGCTCTACATTGATACAGAAATCATAAAGAAAATGTATCCGCTTCTTATGAGAATGTGTTCCGATACATTTGAATCTTACCCGGACTTTTTCTCTGTAAAGGTTGCAGAAGTTCTTAAGTTTACAGAGCTTCATAAATTTGATCTGCTTTTACCTGAAAAACCAAAGGAAGAACAGAAGGAAGCTCCAAAACCAAAGGCTGCGCCTCCACAGAAAGGAATAAAAGATCAGACTGTCATTACAGGACTTAAACTGCTTGACCAGCTTTTCCCAATGGCAGGCTTTGCAGCACTTGATGAGCATCCTGATTTGTTCCCGTACTTCCAGCCGCTTTATAAATTTGATGATGGCTTTAATCTTTTGTCACCGGAAAATCCGCTGCAGGTAATTGTCGTTCTTCAGCGAATTATCGAAGATTGTTTCCAGGGCTGCCGCAATATTAAATTTGCAAGTCAGGATGGTGTAAAGGAAGGTGCCGATACAATCACAGCAGTTATGGATGACTGGTCTGCTTACCGTGAAGATTCTTTTGAACGGCTTTATTGTGAACCGCTTATTGATCTTGTAAATTCGGTTTATTCTCAGCCTGATTTTGACAAGTCGCACATTGGTAAAAGAACTATTACTTCGCTTTTGTGGCAGACAACTTATCACTTTATGCCTAACTTTAAGTTTGACCAGCTTATTCTTGAGCATCCTAGTGACGAAAGCAAGTACCGCCCTCTTTTCCACAGAACAGATTATGCAAGAAAATATCTTACACTTGTAATCAACGAATGTGACAAGCAGGCTGGTTCAAGAGGTCCTGTTCAGCTTATTGAAAATCCTTGGGAGCATTATAAGTTTGGTATTCAGAATGAAGTTTCTAAACGACTTGACGTTTTGTTAGGCGCACAAAACAAAACTGCAAACACAAATGCAAATAATGCAAACCTCTTAAAATACACACTCTGCTTTATTGCTGTTCTTGACTGGTGGATTAACAATCCGGGAAGTCCTGCTTATTCTACTGACCCTATGCATATTTACCGCATTTCGCCGAGTGATGGAAAACCAATGTTTTCTGTTCCTTTGCGCAATGATCAGAACAAGCTGTTCATTGAATCAATCAAGGCAAATTATAAAAAGAAGGCAGAATAATAACCGAATATAACAAAATATTATAAATTTTTATCGGTTTTTTGACAAAAATCCTCCGTTTTTTCAAGATTCGTTTCTTTAGAAAAAACGGAGGATTTTTTTAATGAAAAAAATCGTAGGAATTATAGCAGCTCTTGCTTTGGCAGGATCTGTATTTGCAAGACCTGATGTTACTCCAGTAATTACTGAGTTTGCAGGAAATGCTTCACTTGAGTGGATTGCAAACCTTGATGCTGATACATATGGTTTTGCTAATGGCACTTGGACTGAATGGAAGATTCAGACAAAATCTGGTGACTGGGGTGGAGAATCCAATGCCTCTGCTGATGGAATGTGGGGTGAATTAGTTCTTCGTACACAGGGTGATAAGACTTACACAAATCCAGGAAATATCTATGATTGGGGTGCTATTACTTTGGAAGTTAGCACTGCAAAACTTCATTTTATTGACGGAGATACATATTTCCATATGAGCATTCTTGCACCAAGCTTTAGCGTTGGTGAAATCGGATATGTTCGTGCATTGAAGACAAATACTAATACAAACAACTGGGAAGATTGTAAATTTGGTGCTGTTGCACCTGGTGGAATTGTAACAACACCTGCTGTTGCTGCAAAACCTGGTGAATACTATCTTGATCCAGCAGATGGATCAATTAAACAAAAAGATGCAACTCCTGCCGTAGCTGCAAAATCTGAATTCAAGGGTCTTGAAGGATATAATGGATTCGAATTGAACTTCGGTATTCCAATGGTTGACTTTGTATTAGCATTTGGTGATGACGGACAGAAAGCATTCGATGCTAAGAATTATGCTTTCAAATTTGCTGCTACTGTAAAACCAATCGACGGTCTTAGCCTCTATGCTGGCTTGGCAAAGAGTACAGAAGAAGGAAAAGATGACATGGCTATGGCTTTCACAGCTGGTTACAACTACAAAATTGATGATCAGTTCTATGTAAAACCTGCTATGCAGTTTGACATGGTTGGAAAGGCTATGAATCTTGGTGCTGCTGTTCTCTTTGGATGGGGTTCAGAAGGACAGACTTGGAATCATGATTTCCTTACATTCAAAAAAGGCGAACTTAACGTAGCTGAAAACGGAACTCGTACAGCAGACGGTGTATCTTTATTGTTCATCAAGAATCTTAAAGATGCAGCTGGAAATGATCCAAAATCTTCTGAATTGGCAATTGAATTCTATGACAACAAGCTTCTCTCTGGTCTTGATGTTGGTGGAATTACTCTTGGTGCTGCTTACCGTGCAACTGGTGATGACCTTGGAAAGGGTTCTGCAACATTCGCTGCTATCTACAACAACACATTCGATATCGTTTACCTTACAGCTAAGGCTTCATTCGGTATGGATCTTGCAGTAGATGGTGACAACAACGGCTTCAAGTATTCGTTGAGAGTTGGAACAACTCAGCTCATTGCTAACACAGATCTTTATGCTGAATATGGAGCTGGATTCTCTAAGTACTCACCTGCTGATGACCTTAACAAGGGAACATTCAAGGTTGGTACAAAAATCAGCTTCTAATTATTTATAGATTCACGTTATACCCATTAGGACTGTCGAAAGGCAGTCCTTTTTTATAATAAAAACATTACATAAGGTTATTAAAATGAAAAGAAACAGTGTTCTTAGACCTGCTCTCGTTATACTTTCAGTTATTTCAATTGTATTTTTTTCTGGCTGTGCATCAAAACCGAAGCTTCAGAAAGAACGCAGTGAAACTTTTATAGCAGATATAGACGGTTTTTTTGTTGATGAGCTTTATCTTTACTCAAGGCTCACAATATCTCAACCAAAAATTTCTGATTTTGAATTTTATTTTTATCCTCGTTCCAATTACATCAGTATTGAAACAAAGATTGGTGTTGATTATATAATGCTGGACTTTTCTTATGAAGAAAGACAAAAGCTTTACGAGGCTTCGCAAAAATATCTGGAAGCATATAACAGTAATTCTATAACAGAAGCTAAACCTAAAAAGAAAAATGCCTTTTATACAAGCAGCATCCCGCTTAACTGGGGTGTACTTGGATATTCACATTCTACGGTTATACCCTATATGACAAATATAGAATTTCTGGAAAAAGACAAACCTTATTTCCTGTTAAAATTCGAATCAATTACAGACAGTCAGGATAATTCAACTTCGCCAGCCTTCTCTATCTACATAAGTCCTTCTCAATGGCAGAAAATTTTTGAAATCTGTAATCAGGAAAATCTGGAAGCTCAGGTAGACGAAATACTGGAACAAGCAGAGGCATTTTAGAGAAATCCCCTTCTCTCTTAAATGTTATTTCGAATAACAAATTTTTAATCAGTTTACTTTTCTCACAACTCCGATAATTCTTTTGAGATTGATAAAGTATAAGTCATCTTAGGGAAATATTATCCGGAGTAAATTACTATCTACATAAAGTTATTGGAGGCAAAAAAATGATTTATGGTTATATTCGTGTTAGTACAGACAAACAGACTGTAGAAAATCAGAGATTTGAAATTCGTGGTTATGCAAAAAAGAATGGAATGCATATTAATCACTGGATTGAAGAAACTATCAGCGGGACTGTCTCTCCGGATAAACGAAATCTTGGAAAGCTTTTACAACATATAAAATCTGGCGATGTTATAATCTGCTCGTAATTGTCGCGGCTTGGACGTTCTATGTTTATGATTATGTCCATTTTAAATAGGCTTATGGAAATGGATGTGGCAGTTTATACGGTAAAAGAAGGTTATAAGCTTGGGCAGGATTTACAAAGTAAAGTGCTTGCGTTTGCGTTCAGTATTTCTGCGGAGATTGAACGAAACCTGATTGCCGAAAGAACGACAGAGGCATTAAAACGGCGAAAAGCAGAAGGAGTTGTGTTAGGCAGGCCTAAAGGGAGCAAAAATAAAAACTATAAGCTTTCTAATAAGAAAGATGAAATCTGTAAATATCTTGCGGACGGTTATACAAAATCATACCTGATAAAACACTATCATGTTAGTTCTGCAACCTTTTACAGTTTTTTGAGAAATTACAGAATTCCTTATTAGAGGTTTCTAGATAATTTTCTTATACCGTTTTTCTATATCGCGGATGAGTTTATATTCAAAAGAATCGGAGAGAGCTATCCAGGAAGCTTCGATAAGGTCGGCTGAAACTCCTACGGTTGTCCAGCTTAACTGGCCGTCGGTACTTTCTATGATTACACGAACCTTGGCAGCTGTAGCTTCCTGTCCATCAAGAACACGAACTTTATAATCTACAAGTCTGATTTGCGAAACAAGCGGATAGAATTTTTCCAGAGCCTTACGAAGGGCAATATCAAGGGCATTTACAGGACCATCACCTTCGCCTGCTGTAATTTCTATCTGGCCATCTACTTCTACCTTTGTCTGGGCACAGCAGCAGACTCCTTCTTCGGGACGAGGATTTGAACCATTTGTCGTATAATAATGAAGCTTAAAGAACGGCTGATACTGACCTAAAACCTTGCGAACCATTAATTCAAAGCTTCCATCGGCACCTTCGAACTGGTAGCCCTGTTGTTCAAGCTCCTTCATGCGGGCCATAATCTTGTCTACAACTTCATCGTTCTTTTTGATTTGAGGCGCAAAACGATTAATCTTTTCTATTATAGTAGCACGGCCTGCAACTTCGCTCATAAGGAATACGCGGCTGTTTCCTACAACTTCCGGCTCGATGTGTTCATAAGCAAAAGGATTTTTAAGAACAGCATCTATGTGCATTCCGGCTTTATGTGCAAAAGCAGATTTTCCGACATAAGGTGACTGTTGATTCATACTTATGTTAGTTATTTCGGAAATACGGGCGCAGATTGAAGTAAGCTTTTTCATATTCTGCGGTGGAATACATTCATAGCCCATTTTAAGTTGAAGGTCTGGTATAATAGTAGAAAGATTTGCATTTCCGGTACGTTCGCCAAAACCAAGAAGAACTCCCTGAACCTGAGTAACACCTTCGTTTACGGCAACAAGAGAATTTGCAACCGCAAGACCACAGTCATTATGAGTGTGGATTCCTATTTGAACCTTATCACCAAACTTTGCTATAACTTCGCTTACGGCGGCACGGCATTCATCAATCATAAAACCGCCTTTTGTTTCGCAAAGACAAAGAACGGTTGCTCCACCCTCCACTGCTGCTTCCAGAGTTTTTATTGCATAGTCTTTATCTTCGGCATAGGCAGTGAAAAAATGCTCGGCATCATAAAAAACCTGACGTCCGTTTTTTACAAGATAAGCGCAGGTATCTTTTATCATTGCAAGATTTTCCTGGAGTGTTGTCTTTATTATTTGTGTTACCTGAAAAGTCCAGGATTTTCCAAAAATTACAACTGTGTCTGTATCTGCCTGAAGCAAGCTCTGCAGATTTGCATCCTGTTCACAGGTTGAATCTTTTCGTCGGGTTGCACCAAAAGCACATATACGGGCATTCTTGAACGGTACCTTCTTTATTTCCTGGAAAAATTCCATATCCTTGGGATTACTGCCGGGATTTCCTGCTTCGATATATTGAATTCCTAATTCATCAAGAGCCTGACAGATATGAATTTTATCTTGAACAGAAAAGCTTATTCCTTCGCCCTGTGCGCCGTCTCGTAATGTTGAATCAAGAATTGTTATTTTTTTCATGCCTTCTCCATGTGGTCCTTATTTAGGCTGTTCCCAGTCTTTTTATTAAATATGGGAATGCGGCTTCGAAGTCTACGCCGTACCAGTTGTAATCTTCGTGACTTAAAGTTTCCTTTATTGCTTCTACTACAAAATCTGCTGCTAAAGAATATGCCTTTTGCAAAGGAATGCCACGCATTAAAGCACCGGTAAGAACACTTGCAAAAATGTCTCCTGTTCCATGGAAGCTTTGTGGCATTTTTTTATGGAAGTACCAGTCAAAAGTATCTGTAGTTGAATCGTAAGAAACAATTCCAATTTTTCCTGTAACACCTTTAAATTCTTGCTGATCCTGAGCAAACTCTACACCTTTAAGAACTATCTTTTGAGCACCAAGAGCAGCAAGTTTTTTGAGGATATCTTTTATGTAAGCTTCATCATAACCGCTTGGTTTGTAAGGAATGCCTAACATATAACTTGCTTCTGTAAGATTTGGAACAATTACATTTGCCTTGCTGCAGAGTTTTGCCATTGCAAAAGCAAAATCCTGAGTAAAGCCTGTATAAAGTTTACCGTTGTCTGCCATGCAAGGATCAATAATTGTAAGTGTATCTTTGCCGCCAAAATCCTGGATAAGTTTATGCATAAGATCCAGCTGTTCAAAAGAACCAAGATATCCTGTATATATTGCATCAAAATGAATTTTTTCGGCTTTCCAGTGGTCACAGACAGGCTGAATATCGGAAGTTAAATCGCGGAAGGTAAAGCCTTTAAATGCTGTATGTGTCGAAAGAACAGCAGTAGGAAGGACACAAGCTTCAACACCCATTGCCGAAATTATTGGAAGTGCTACTGTTAGTGAACACTTACCAACACAGGAAATATCCTGAACTGTGATTATACGTTTCATAATTAACTCCGAAAAAAAATAATTAGTTGATTTTAGCATAAAATGAGGGGTGGGACAATAACCGCATGGACCGCGCTACCGGCGATTCTTTTTCTTGCGTTTGTCAATGTACATATTTATATCGGCCTGTTCAAGTGCTTTTTCAAAGGCCTGAGCCGTGCCCCAACTTTTAAGGCAATAACCTATGCTTGCATTAAACGGAACAGGACTATTTGAATTATATGCATCGATAATTGCATTAAAATGTTTAATTCTTTCTTTTATTTCTTTATCTGTGTAATGACCTAAACCTACAATTGCAAATTCGTCGCCGCCATTACGAACACAAGCTTCATCCTGAGCAGAAATTTTCCGCATTGAATCGGCTATAAAGTTTAAGCCTTCATCACCTTTGGCGTGACCAAAATTATCATTTAAGAATTTAAGTCCATCCATGTCGGCAACAATTGCGAGCCACTTATCACCTTTTTTGGCCCGCGAATTCATAACGCTTACTGCATGATCAAGTCCACGTCTGTTATAAAGATTTGTCATCATATCGTGTTCGGAAAGTGAAATGATTTTATTTCTGGTACGTGACATTTCCAGCGCATTATTTATCATTCTTATGTAATTTCGTAATACAAGCCCCGGAATATATTCTTCGCTAAGATTATTCTGGACAAGCATGTACCCCAGACTAACAGTGTTAAAATGCACAGGAAAAAAATAATAAACCTGAGGGACTGTTGTTTTTTTCTTTAATGCAAAATCGGGGAGCAGCTGCTTTACAGGAAAAAGTTTTTCGTGATATTTCCCATAAAAAATGTGATTTTCGTTTCCAGGATGTTCTTTAAGCTTGTCGGCAAAAATGCACATATTCATCTGTTCTGAATAGCCCTTTTCAAAATCGTAGTCTGAATCTGCCCAGTTTTGATTTAAACAAAGGTAAAGATATTCATACGGCTGAATAAGATATTTTGACTCGTAGATTTTTAAAAGACATTCGCCGGTTGAAGAAGTTCCGGTAAGGATTTCATTAGTGTAACTTTCGAAAAGAGTGCCGATTCCTATTCCATTCCATATTTTTCTGTCATTAAAATTCTGCTGAAGCATATACTGATTCTGACGGATTCTTGTATGAGTATATTCTTCGTCTTCGGGACAGCCACAGGTTTCGCCTATACATAAATAAGATTGCTTGGGAACTGTTATGGTTTTTACTTCATCTTTTGGAGAAAGTATTTTATGAAGATAAGCTACTGCTTTTGTTGCTGTATCAAAAAGATATGGTTCATAAGATGTTATCGGAGGATTATTCATACTTGCTTCTGCTACTGCATCAAAGCCAGTTATGATTATTTGCTCCGGTATTTTTATTCCGCCTTTTACAAGCGTATTTGTAAGACCAATTGCCATATAATCCGAAGCACAGATAACAGCATCAGGTAACGACAGCTGACCGCTTAAATATTTTTGACCAAGATTTTCTCCACTTGTGTACCAGAAATCACCATTGTAAACCTGTTCTTTATTAAGGTTGAGTCCGTGCTTTTGCATTGATTCTTCTATTCCTTCTAAGCGGAAATGAGAACCATCATAATCGGAAGGTCCGTTTAAAACTGCTATGTTTTTACAGCCGTGAACATCAATCAGGTGGTCGGTTATTTGTACAAAAGGGATTTTTTCATCGGTTCTTATAACAGGATAATCGCCAAAAGGAATATCTATTGAAACGACAGGCACTTTACATTCTGATTTAAATTTTTCTAATAAGGAAGTAACGATTGAACTGTCATTATTTTCGGTAAGAGCAATAGGCATGATGATTACTGCATCGAGCAAATCAAAATTGATGAGATTATAAATATTTAATTCGCCTTTTACATGTTCTTTTGAATTTGATGTAACATGTGCTAATGTAGAGAAAACAAAAACATCATAATTGTATACATCGGCCTGAGCAAAAATTCCGCTCAGTACACGATGCTGATAGTCATTTTCGGGACAAGCAGTAACTACACCTATTCGTTTACGCATATTTGATTGCTGATAATTCCTTTATAGGGTCCTTCGACAAGCTCAGGGACCCCAGGATTGTTTATGCATTAGCGAGTTCAGACAACTCCTTGAGCATTTTTGGAAGTTCGGTGTCCATATTTTCGTTTGTAAACTGACAAGTTCCAACCTTTTCATGACCACCGCCACCATATTTAAGCATAAGGCTTCCGACATTAACCTTACTTGTTTTATTAAGAATGCTGTAACCGCAGGCTGCAGAACAACCCTGCCCTCCACGACCGCTTACAATCCATGCAGAAATATTCTGTTCCGGATACATACTGTAAATCATGAAGCGGTTTCCTGTATAGATAGGATCTACACCACGAAGATCGGAAATAATAAGATTTCCTTCGGTGCGGGTATGAGCCTTTACCATTTCCTTGAACTTTTCTGTCTGTTCATTATAAACAGCAATGCGCTCCTGAACATCCGGCATTGCAAGAATTTCTTCTGTTGATTTGTCGCGGCAGGCAACCATAAGCTTTTCCATAAGCGCATAGTTAGGAACAGTAAATTCACGCCAACGGCCAAGACCGGTACGCGGGTCCATAAGGAAACCTACTAAAATCCAGCCCTGAGGATTCTGAATTTCGTCGATTGTAAGATTACCGGAGTCTACCTTATCTACGGCAGCCATAATGTCATCAAAGTTAGGGAATTTTTCTTTTCCGCCATAATATTCATAAATAATTCGTGCACAGGAAGGCGTGATTCGACTTTCGCCCTTGTATTTGCCTGCGAGTTCCTGGCGTTCAAATTCAGATGAGTGATGATCAAACCAGAGTCCACAGCCTGGTACAAAAGGAACATTTGCGAGACAATCGTTTTCGTTAATTTCTACAAGGCCATCCTGTAAATCTTTTGGATGAGCAAATTTCCATGAATCAATTATTCCTGCTTCTAAAAGCAAAGCACCACAAACTAAACCGTCAAAATCTGAACGGGTAACTAATCTCATAGCCATAAAAATCTCCTATGTATGTGAACAATATAAAAAAGAATGATTGGTGAAGTTCAAATACTCCCGTTCGAAACATACCCGGCCAGATGAAGAAATCTGTCCGGATATGTTTCGAACTCCGTATTTTAACAACGCCTTCTTATTTGGCATTGCTTGTTGTTCACATACATAGTATATTTTACACCCATTTTGGCGAAAAAAAAAGAAAATAGTTGAGTTTTTGTGTACTTTAGGGAGTTTTTTTATTATATTATATAGAAAGAAACTTGCGGGGTTTTAGGGGCAGAGCCCCTAGGCGAGGGGGTGGCGGAAGACCGCTTGCGGGCTGAAGCCAGGGGGAGACTTTCCCCTTCTCTAAAACTATTCCACGCGGGAGCATTTTTTTCAGATTTATATATTTAGAGGTTATTAATATGGCAAAAAAGATTCCAATTACACTTTTGTGCGGTTACCTTGGGGCTGGAAAAACAACTTTACTTAACCGTGTACTTACAAATCAAAAAGGCTATAAAGTTGCTGTTATTGTAAATGATATTGGAGAAGTAAACGTAGACGAGCGGCTTATTTCTAAGGAAGCAAAAATCGAAGATTCAAGCAGTCTTGTTCCGCTTACAAACGGCTGTATCTGCTGTACGCTTAAAAGCGATATGGTAAATCAGATTGAAAACCTGATGAAAACAGGCAAGTTTGATTATATTATGATTGAAGCCAGCGGTGTATGTGAGCCTATGCCAATTGCCCAGGCTATTGAAACTATTGAAATTGGTAAGCTTGATAACGTTGTTGGTGTTGTTGATGCAAGCCGACTTGTAGAAGAGTTTGATGAAGGAAAATCGCTGCTTAAAGAAGGAATTGACGAAGAAGATATTGAATCGCTTTTGATTCAGCAGATTGAATTCTGTAGTACGCTGATTGTAAATAAACGCGACCTTGTTACAGACGAACAAATGAAAATGGTTCGCGCCGTTATAAACAAGATTCAGCCAAGCGTAAAAGTTTTTGAAACAACAAAGTGCGAAGTTCCTGTAGAAGAAATTATTGGCACAGACCGTTTTGATTTTGAAACAGTTTATGCAAGTGCCGGCTGGGTAAAAGCTCTTGAAGAGCATGATGAAGAAGAAGATGATGACGATGATGATGACCATGACCACGAGCATGAACATCATCATGAGCATGGCCCTTCGACAGGCTCAGGGACCGCGGAGTATCACGAACATGATGATGACGACTACGACGACGACGATGATGACGAGCACGAACATCACGGACACCACCACCATCATGAACACAAGCACGAAGGCGAAAGCGAAGATGAATATGGAATAGGTTCTTTTGTATACTACCGACGCCGCCCATTCAACCGCGAAAAGCTTGACCGCTTTGCAAGCAACTGGCCAAGAAACATTATCCGTTCAAAGGGTGTTGTTTGGTTCAGCGACGAAGATGATATGGCTTATGTTTTGGAAACAAGCGGCCGTCAGATTCAGGCCGGCTATTCCGGCAACTGGCTTGCTTCCTGCCCTCCTGCCGAACAAAAACGCGTTCTTGCCGAAGAACCAGAAATGAAAAAAGACTGGGACGAAAAAGTGGGCGACCGCATGATTAAGATGGTTATAATTGGAAGACATTTAGACAAAGACCAGATTTGCAAGGATCTGGATAGTTGTTTGGATTAATAACTGATATTATAAGCAAAAGGCTGCCCTTGATGAGGACAGCCTTTTTTTTGGAATTTTTATTCGGGGAGTGTGGATTCGTAAGGGATTACTGGCTCCTCGTAATTAATTAAATAATTTATACAGGTATCATCATACTTTGTGCCTTTGTAGACTTCTTCTATTTGAACACGAATATCTTCGGGCTCTGTAATAAAAGAAATATCTACAGTTTGAGGATGAGGTGTATCTAACACATCCAGAATCTTTGATTTACCAGATTTAAGACCTGTTACTTTAATTTTTTTAACACGTCCATTCTGCTTATAAAGATAAGGTTTGTCATATGAAATATAGCCGTTCATTATCAGTAAATATGGACCTGGAGGAGTAGAATATATTTGTCCTTCGATAGTAAAACCTTCCCCTATTCCATCACCAGGGACTCCTTCTACCCAGGGTGAATCTAATGCAAGCTTTCGAAGATTTTCTACCGGATATGATTTTGTTTTTTCTACCAGATAAGAGGAGCAATCTTTATAGAGACTGCCCCATTCTTCAAATCTTGTAAAGGTTAATGGGACTCTATCAAAACTATAACCTTTAGTATAGGCAAACATTGTTATTCTCTTTTCATCTTTGAATGCCAAAAATAAGATTTTATTATCGGTTTGAATATAATCTGCTTCTTCAAAAATATACCATTCAGCAACTTCCATGGGCATTTTCTCTGAAAGAACAAGAAAAGAAATACCATTAAAATGTTGAATAGCATAATTCAACATCTCATTATTTTTATTAACAGATTCATCATATTCAAATATTATTCTATCACTTTTAATTGTCATTCTTTCCAATAAAGATTCTGGTTGAAAAGAATAACTTTTATTTAATGAAAAATTCTGAGCCATTACTTGTAACATTATGAAAAAATATAAAAGTAAAATAATAATTATTCTTTTCATTCCAAACATCCTTCCAGATTATTAATTGATTTTATTTTTACACCTACTGATTCAATTCTATCAACACCCTTCATCATTTCAGACATCATCTCATCATGTTCTTCTTGAGTATGATTAATTACACAACCGGCACCTTCTGGTGTATTCTTAGTACTATATGCGTTTGTTGTATCTGTAATAGGATCATATTTTTCATCAGCATGAAAAAGCCTGTCACCCTTATTAATATCATCTTTCTGTGTTTGCGAAAGATTTGGATCATTGGTTCTTAAAGATACAACATTTTTATATGATGTAGAATTCGTTGTTCCATCAGTTTGTTTATACAACGGAGCGTTTTTAGTACCAACATCAGTTAGATAATAACTACCATCCGGCGTAGTAGACCCTCTTCCATCATTATAATATTCCTCCCTACAATTCGCCCCAACAACATACTCCTGTGACAAGGTTGTATTCCCAGTTGCATCACGTTTCTGTATATATAATGATGAATCAAATTCATTTCCAAAACCATCATCCTCGCGAATAATATAGACAGTAGTATTGTAAACTGTTTGTGAGGTCTTTTGTCCATCCTTTGAATAATAGAACAAACCGTCTTTATCAATAAAGTTTATTGGGTCGCTGTTACAATAAGCTAACCAGTTATTTCCATCGCGTATTGGATCAAGAGTCGTAAAGCGAGACACCTTTGGATTATAATCGCGATAACCATAATTATATAAATTGGAAACAGAATCAAATTGCTTACCGATATAACCATAATCAGAAGGACCTTTAAATTCTCCCTGAATACATAAGCCAAAGGCATCATAAGTATAGGCTGCTTTCTCGCCCCCATAACTATCGGTAACAAATCGAACACTTCCCTGTAAATCTGTTGAATAGTATTCTACACCGTAATCGGAAGTTGCCTGCATCGCTATAGTTCCATTTACCGACAATTGCGTACGTTCTCCGGAATAACGGGTAGAGACAGTTTTATAATCATCATTAAGAGAAAAATATCTGTTTTCGTCATCGTCTGATTCATCACCAATATAACGATATCGACCGCCATTTGGTTTTCCAATACCATTGTAATTAATTTCAATCAGTTCAGTCTGTGCAAAATGACCATTAGCAAGAACAGTTCCCTGCTTTATTACATCAAACGAAAATCCATCATACATTGTGCGCAAAACTGCTTTATCTTTATCATTTATAATTATTCTGCGACCAAATACATCGTATGCGTAGGATGTCTGACAATATGATTTTTCATTTTTGTCAGTTACCTCACAATAAATAAGACGATTCTGAGAATTGTAAGCATACTTTATTGTTTTCAATGCACTTTCCTGCGACAGAAGATTTCCATTTCTATCGTAAGAATATTGTACACCTGTTCTGCCATTTCCTCCACTAGAAATAAGACTGTTTTCGGAATCATAATTATACGAAATTGAACCATACCCATTAGATTTTTTTGTGCGGTTTCCATTCGCATCATAAGCATAAGTTTCTCTTACAAAAAGCTGAAGATTAGTAAGCTTATAGGAAAGCCCAGTCTGCATTTTTTCTAGCAATGGAATAATTGCAGACCGTTCAGCCGAAGTTAAAAATCTGTTTTCGGTAATTTCTTTAAGAATTGGAAGATTATTTTCAACAGCTTCGGCTTTAAGAGTTTCTTCGAGCCCAATGGTGTATGGATAATATATAGAAGAAAGTTGGCCTTTTTTATTATATTCATACAAAGTTACTCTTCCAAGATTATCGATAGAAGCTGTTCTTTTACCATCCCCACCATATACATATCCTTCGGCCCAAAGCAATTCTTTTTTTGAAGAATTTTGAGTAATCAGAATAACACGACCAGCCTTGTCATAAAAGGTATTTTGACTTACCCCATTAGAAAAGCTTCGTTGTATTTCACGCATAATTTCATCATATTTAAGCGTAATTTTAAAATTCAATTTATTATCATATATTTCAATAATTTCATTGTTTTTTCCATATTTGTAATATGTTTCACGATTTGAACTTAAAAGCTTTGTACGGTTTCCTGCATTATCATATTCAAAAGATATTTCTTCACCCGTGGAAATATCTTTCTGACGAATAAGCATTCCTCCCTTATCATATTCATACACAGTTCTTCCATTTTCATTCTGCGCATCAATAACATTTCCACACATGTCATAAGAATAAGAATTTTTTGTACCATCTGCTAAGACAACAGTTTTAACAGTTCCGTAAGATGAATAATTTAAATTAGTTTTAGTACCGTTAAAATCGGTTTGGAAAGCCAACATTCCAGCTTTATCATATACATACTGTTGTTGATTTCCTTTTCGATTTTTCTCACTTACAATTCTACCATACGAATCATAATTATATGTATAATCTGCACCAAGCCCGTCAGTCACTTTTATTGTCTGATTATATTTACCGTAATTATATGTTTGAATAATTTCATCACCACAAAATATTTTAGTTAAACGACCTGCTTTATCATATTCATATTGTTTTTCGCTGTCTGCACGATATTTTTCTTTTATTATTCTTCCAGCTTTATCATAGGAAGCAATATAAACTACCCCCTCTTCATCTGTTATTTTCTCGAGTAAACCCATGAAATTATAATTATAATTTGTTTGAGTTCCATCTGGTAGAATTGTTTTTATAAGATTTTTTAATGCATCATACTCATAAAAGGTTTTGTTTCCATAGCCATCTGCAGCACTTATTAAATTATTCTGGCAATCATATTCAAAAAGTTTTTTATTTCCGTTTCCATCTGTTTGCGAAACAATATTTCCAAAGGCGTCAAGCATAACTGTCACTTCGTATTGCCCGCCTTCTGTTAGTGTAACATAACGACCGTCCGAATCATATTCATAAGTTTTATAATATTCTGCTGTAGCTTCGTCTGCTTGTTGACCGACGATTAATTTTGTTATTCTGTCAAATGAATCATATTTATACCAGACAGTTTTTTCTTCATTTCGCCAGCTAGACAATCTTCCTGAATTATCATAACTATATACTGTTAGTTTTCCATAACAATCTGTCTGATTTTTTATTGTTCCATCGTGGTTATATGTTGTTGTAACAGGAGCAGCATTCTCTTCTTTTATAATACTTTGATTTCCTATCGAATCATATCCATATTCGTAAAAGCCCCCAAAGGATAGTTGTATTTTTTGGATTCGTCCACCGGCTGACCAATTGTTTTTCCTGGTCTCCCCATTTCCATCTGTATATTTTATAAGATTTCCATTTGAATCATACTCAAACAATATCTGGTTCTGCAGGGGATCTGTCATTGTAACTATTCTTTCATTTCCAGTCATAGTTTTATAATCATATTTTTGTATTACTACATTTTCACCGGCTTTTATCAAAAGATTTCTTATTAAGGTTTCTGATAGACTTTCTTTATCCAGATTCGTGTTTGTTTCGAATTGCTTTATCTGTGAAATATTGCCGTATTTATATTCATAAAGCTTTATAATATTTAAAGACCCATAAGTAATTTGCGCAAAGATTTTTCCTTCGGGTGTATAAAAATATGAATATAATTTTTTTTCTGTTTTGCCATTGCCAATGAAAATATTTTTAGGAAGATGACGTTTATCATATTCAAGGCGCATTTTATGCTGCTGTCCTGTAATTTTATCTGTTTGAATTATTGCAGTTATATCTTTACGCCCGTTTGTAATACAATCGGTTTGAAGACCATTATAGTCAAGACGAGAAGTTTTCTTTTCTGAATAAGTGTAACTGCTTATAAGTTTTCCATCTTTTTTGATTTTTAATAGTCTGTTTCTTTCATCATATTCATATTCTGTTTTGATTCCTGCAGTAGTTTCACTCAAAGGATTTCCAAAACTATCATATTTATAATCTGTAATAATTTCTTTTTCACCATAAATAATCTGACGAATAGCGTTTCCATTTTTATCATAACTTCTGGAAAGAATTAGAATACCACCCTTCTTATATTCTAAAAGATTTCCATTATTATCGCGGATATACTCTGTTACGATTCCATCTCTGTCTTTAAAATATGTCAATTCATCAAAATCATCATATCTATATTCTTCTTTTGATCCATCATTAAAGATTTTTGTTGCAACATTTCCATGATTATCATAATTATATTTAGTCACACATCCATTTTCATCGACAGAAACAAGATTTCCTTTCTCGTCATAATTATTTTTAATAATTGAGCCATCTGCTTTTTCTTCTTTAACTGTTCTATGATTTTCATCGTAATAATACACAATCCTATTTCCATCATGATCGATATATTCTGTTTTTTTACCGCTTCTATCATAAACAAACTTTTCCTGGAAGCCTTCTTCATTTGTTGTCTCGGTAACAAGATATCTTCCATCTGAGGTTACTTCGCCATAGGATATTTTGACGTTACTTCCATCACATTTTTTTAAGGAAGTTAATCTTTTGGAAGAATCGTATATCATATTCACCAGGTCACCTTCTATATCTTTAATTGAAACAAGAAGGTTGTTTGTATAAGTATACGCAGCATATTGTGATGTGTCGCGTGAATTAATTATTTTTGAAATATATTCACCCTGATAAATTACATTCAACTTTTCACCAAAAGAATTCTCGATAGACGTTATGTGACTTGTTTCATCACGATTGATAGTTATTTGATTTTCATTTTTTGATTTTATATTTACAATCAAACCATTTTTATCATATTTTTTTTGTGTTCCATTTTTTAAAGTGACAAGATACCCTTCTTCGATTTCTCTGCAGTCTTTAATTATTTTATCATCATCATTTTTCCAGACACCATTTGTTATTGTTTCATATAAAAGATGAGGAAATCCCTGGTTATCAATAATAGAAACTGTATTAAGACCCGTTTCGCACAAAGCTTTGTTAGTTCCAACAAACATGACTCTTAAATTTTTCAGCCGTCTTTCTTCTGATTTTTTACAAACTTTTTTATACTCATCCAGCGATTCACAAAAGTCATGATATTTGGTTTCTGCTGTATTCAATACCAGAAGGTATTGATTTAACAACTCAAGTTCCTGCTCCAATGCAGCCGCTTTTTCCTGCGCATCGATAGAAACCTGTTCAGCTGACAAACCATACGCAGGTTCGATTTCGTCGGATTCTGCTTTTATTCTAAGACAGGAATTAATTCTTTCCTGAAGTTCAGTTTGAGCAGACGAAATATCTGTAACATTAAAATCATTTATTATTCTGATTTTATAATCTAAAATTTCTTGTTCCATAGATGCTTTTGTTGCGACCATTTTTTCATAATTTTGCGAAACATCTGGTTCAAGTCCCAGGATTATTCTTTCATCAAGATTCGAAATCCAACCATAACCAAAAGAAGAAATTACTGTGTTATCTGATTCATATCTTCGTGTTATTTCTACTTTATTTGATTCAGGGCCAATTGAAAAATCTGTATCTTCAAGAAGGTATGAACCTAATGTAATTCTTACAGGGTCTCCGGAAATTACAGAATTTAACGCCTTCAATCTTTCCTGACTTTTTGATTCATTTTCTTTTATTGTACTATCTGTTTTTGTTTGAAGTACAGTCATTTTCTTATTAAGTTCATTTATTTCTTCATTAATACTTGCAGCATTACTGTCTGTGTTATGATTTCCTTGTACACTTTGAAGTTCTGTATGAAGTTCTATAATTCTTGATTCAAGAGCTTTTTTGGCAGCTTCTTCGGCTTTGCGTTTCTCTTCAGCGATTCTCGCCGCTTCCTCCGCCTTGCGTTTCTCCTCCGCAATTCTCGCTGCTTCTTCTGCCTTACGTTTCTCCTCCGCAATCCTAGCTGCTTCCTCTGCCTTACGCTTTTCCTCTGCTATTCTTGCAGCTTCTTCTGCAGCTTTGCGTTCTTCTTCAGCTTTTTTTGCTGCTTCTTCTGCCTTTCGTTTTTCTTCAGTAATTCTCGCAGCTTCTTCTGCTTTTCGCTTTTCCTCTGCTATTCTTGCAGCTTCTTCTGCAGCTTTGCGTTCTTCCTCGGCTTTTCTAGCAGCTTCCTCTGCCTTTCGTTTTTCTTCCGCTATTCTCGCAGCTTCCTCTGCCTTACGCTTTTCCTCTGCTATTCTTGCAGCTTCTTCCGCGGCTTTGCGTTCTTCTTCTGCTTTTTTAGCGGCTTCCTCTGCCTTTCGTTTCTCTTCCGCAATTCTAGCAGCTTCTTCTGCCTTACGCCTTTCTTCCGCTATTCTCGCAGCCTCTTCCGCCTTACGCTTTTCCTCTGCTATTCTTGCAGCTTCTTCTGCAGCTTTGCGTTCTTCCTCGGCTTTTCTAGCAGCTTCCTCTGCCTTTCGTTT